>JAZNDV010000018.1:0-8639 GCA_045588285.1 Eubacteriales bacterium | reverse complement strand
TCCCGCTGCGTTCATTGGGAATTCTTTTACGAACACGAAGTATCTTGGAACTTTATGTTTTGCCATGTGCATATTTCCATACTCTCTCATTTCTTCTTCAGCAGAACTCTCACCCTTTTTAAGAATAATATAAGCACACGCTTCTTCGCCGTATCTACTATCAGGCACGCCTACGACCTGAACGTCTTTAACCTTGTCGTGCGTTAGATAAAACTCTTCGATTTCTCTTGGATACAAGTTCTCGCCACCACGAATAATCATATCTTTTAATCTTCCGGTAACCTTGTAATATCCGTCAGCCGTCTTACAGCAAATATCCCCACTATGAAGCCAGCCGTCAGCATCTATCGTTTGTTCGGTTGCCTTTGGCATTTTATAATATCCCTTCATGATATTATATCCCCGGGCGACGAATTCGCCGTTGACACCGTCGGGACAATCTTCTCCCGTTTCCGGATCGACGATCTTACATTCCACGTTGGCAAAGGCAGAACCGACGGTCTCGGTACGGACGGTCAAGGAATCGTAATAACTGGACATGGTGCAGCCGGGGGACGCCTCGGTCTGACCGTAGACCGAGACGATCTCCTTCATATTCATGTTGTCGGGCTGAGCCGCCTGCTTCATCAGATCTGCAGGACAGTTGGCTCCCGCCATGATCCCGATCCGCATATAAGAGAAGTCGGTCTTCTTGAAATCTTCGTGTTGCATCATTGCGATGAACATGGTGGGGACACCGTTAAAGGCGGTGATATGCTCATTATGAACGCAAGCCAACGCCGGCTTGGGAGAAAAATAGGGCAAAGGATACATGGTCGTTCCGTGGGTCATGGAAGCGGTCATGGACAACACCATGCCGAAACAATGGAACATGGGGACCTGGATCATCATTCGGTCGGCGGTGGAAAGATCCATGTGATCCCCGATGTATTTTCCGTTATTGACCACGTTATAGTGGGTCAGCATAACTCCCTTCGGGAACCCGGTGGTTCCGGAAGTATATTGCATATTGCACACGTCGTCCTTATCCACCATTGCCGCCATGCGGTACACTTCTTCCACGGGGACTTGATTTGACCGGGCGACGGCGTCCTCCCAGGTCATACAACCCTTTTGCTTGAACCCAACGGTAATGACGTTGCGCAGGAAGGGCAACCGATGGGCGTGGAGAGGATCTCCCGGCTTCACGGTCTCCAATTCGGGGCACAGTTGAGCAATGATTTCCCCGTAATGGTTATCCTTCCCGCCCTCGGTAAGAATGAGGGTATGGGTATCCGATTGGCGGAGCAGATATTCCACCTCGGCGATCTTGTACGCGGTATTGACGGTCACGAGAACCGCACCGATCTTCACCGTTGCCCAAAAAGCAATATACCATTGGGGAACGTTAGAGCACCATACGGCAACGTGATGCCCCGCTCTCACCCCCATGGAGATCAAGGAACGGGCGAAGGTATCCACGTCGTCCCGGAACTCACTGTACGTGCGGGTATAATCGAGGGTGGTATATTTGAAAGCGTATTGGTCGGGGAATTCTTCCACCATGCGATCCAGAACCTGGGAAAAGGTCAGATCGATCAGAAGATCCTTTTTCCAGATGAATTTTCCGGTACGCGCCCGGTTGTAATATAAGGTCGTTTCGTTGCGGGACGTATCGTTGTATTGCTTCATATAATTGACGAACTGGGTAAAAATAATTTCCATATCGTCCAGCTCCGGCAGCCATTTCGGATCCCAAACCAAAGAAATAAAGCCGTCGTAATTGACCGAACGGAGCGCCAGCATCATTTCAGCGATGGGCAATTCGCCTTCTCCGGCAAGGCGGTATTCGATTCCCGTTTCCGTCTTAACGCCGTCGCTGAATTGGACGTGTTTCAGATAGGCACCCAAATTCTGAATGATTTCTTCCGGGGATTCCCCGCCGTCAAAATAAGCGGCGGACAAATTCCACAAAGCGGCAAGGTTATCGCAGGCAAACCGATTGAGCATTTCCCGCAAAAGGGCGGTCTTTGCAAAGATCCCCGACGTTTCCAGCAAAAGGGTGATACCCTTTTCTTCCGCTTCGGGCAAAATTTTGGCAATACGGTCGCCAATGCCGTCCAAGGAAGATTCATCGACGGCGGCGGCTTTCAGGCGGATATTGGGGATATGGAGATTCCCCGCAATGGTAATGCAACGGCGGATCTCGTCCAAAGAAGCCTCTTCTCCGGCAGCATCGGACAGATCGCACAGGGTATCAATGCAGGGGATCTGCAGCTTTTTCTCATACAACCGGCGCAGAGTCGCGGCGGCGGCATAATCGTGAAACGCCCCGTCCCGGTCGGTAAAAAGACGGTTGTTGACGTTGTGCAGTTCAATTCCGCCGAAAGACAAGTCTACGGCAATGTCGCAAAACTCTTCAAAGGTATTCTCGTGCCACCCGCGGGTGGAAAACGACAATTTCATTTTCATACCTCCTCGTAAACGATCTTATTGACGGCGTTGATGTACGCCCGGATTCCGGCGCCCACGATATCGGTAGAGATGCCGTTACCGGAATACAGTTTCCCGTTGGAACGAAGCTTGACCAAGGCAGATCCCATCGCTTCTTTTCCTTCGGTAACCGATTGGATCTGGAAATCGTCCAACTCGTAATGATGACCGATAATCTGCTCGATCGCTTTGAAGGAAGCGTCCATAGGACCGTCTCCGATGCAGATGCCGGGCAATTCTTTGCCCTCCCGCTCCAAGGTAATCTGGGCGCTGGCGGAAATAATATTTCCGTTGTTGATCACGTAACTTTTCAATTTATAAGAAGCGGGAACCTGCAGGGCAACGCTGGCAACGACGGCTTCCAATTCCTTGGCTCCCACGGTCTTCCGGTCAGCCACACGCAAAAATTCTTCGTAGACCCGGGCGTTGTCTTCTTCCGACAGATCGTACCCCAATTTGGTAACGGCAGAAATAACGGCGGCTTGATCGTCACTCTTGTCGAGGCGAATAAATTCATCGTCGGCAGAAGAGACGGAAACAGCAACCCGTTCGCTCTTGGAATTTCCTGCGATCCAGCGGATCTGACTGATGCCCCGGTGCAATTCCGTCACCCGGACGGAAGTAGAAAATCCGTAAGTGTTTCCGCAGTTTTTGATCATATCCGCAAAGGTTTCCAGGGAAACGCCGGTTCCTTCCACGCAGGTCTTGACCGCGTCCACCCCTGCCCGAACCGCCAAAATGGCAGAGGCGCAGGCAAGCCCGTTTTTATCGTCACAGCGAACGGTCACGGGAACGGAGCATTGCTCCTTGATCCCGGCGGCAAACGAGGCAAAATCATCGGGCATCATTTCCGCGGCGCTGTCGCACAGCCCAATGCAGGTAGCCCCGGCGGAAAGAGCGGTATCTACCGCAGTCTTCAAAAACTCCGGTTCCGCACGGGTGGCGTCAACGGCGCAAAATTCCACGTCGGCACAAGATTTTTTCGCGGCTTGCACCGTGGCGGAAATAAATTCCAGCATCTTGGGGGGCTTTTTGTGGCTCTGATATTCCATGCCTACGGGAGAAAGAGGGACCTCCACCCGAATCCGGGGACGAGCCGCGCCGGACAACGCCTGCAGAGCGTTTTCCAAACTGTCGGGAGCGACCCCGACGGCAACGGAGAGAATGGAATTTTTCACAAAGGACGACAGAGTACGAACAAGTAGAATATCGGTTTTTCCGTTTTGAATTTCGGGAAGTTCGATCACGTCAACCTTCAGGCGTTCCAGTTGACGGGCGATTTCGATCTTCTCCTTAAACGTATAGGTACTACCTTCTTTGCAGAGGGTCGTATCAGAAATAACGATTTGTTTCATAATGAATTTCTCCTTTTATATTCATACTTGTTCGTGAATTTTTTTTCCTTTGGAGCAATAAAGTATAAAGCCCCGGGGTCGGCTTACACCGACTCCGGGACCGTAGGTACAATCGTATACCGTGATTTGATTCAGTCAATCGGACAAGTCCAACCGAAGGTATCTTCGATCTTGCCCCATTGAATTCCGGTCAGGGTGTCGTACAGGTGTTGGGTGACGGTGCCGATGTTACCGCCGTTGATGATATATTTCGTATCTTTGTAGCACAACTCGCCAATGGGAGAAACCACGGCGGCAGTGCCGCAACCCCAGGCTTCTTCCAAGGTGCCGTCGGATAGGGCTTCTGCCAACTCGTCGACGCTCAATAGTCGTTCGCTGACCTTATACCCTTCGTTGCGCAGCACTTCCAGGCAGGATTTCCGGGTAATGCCGGGTAGGATCGAGCCGGAAAGCATGGGCGTGACGATTTCGCCGGCAATTTTGAACATGACGTTCATTGCGCCGACTTCTTCGATGTATTTACGTTCGACACCGTCCAGCCAGAGAACCTGGGAATACCCCTTCTTCTCTGCCCGTTCGCCGGCACGGTTGCTGGCGGCGTAGTTCCCGCCGCATTTTGCATAACCGGTACCGCCCCGAACCGCACGGACGTCTTCGTCTTCGATCATGATGCGAACCGGGTTGATGCCTTCTTTGTAATAACTTCCCACGGGAGAAGCAATGATGACGAACGTGGCATTATGTACCGCGTGGACGCCCAAAGTCTCGTCGTTTCCGAACAAGAAGGGACGGAGATACAACGACGTACCGGGAGCGGAAGGAGTCCAATCCTGTTCCATTTCCACGAAGGCTTTCAAGACTTGAAACGCATCTTCTTCGGGAATCTGGGGCAGACAGAGACGTTCCGCGGAATTGTTCAAGCGGCGGATATTTTCCATGGGACGGAACAACTGAACCTTTCCGTCGGCACGGCGGTATGCCTTCAGGCCTTCAAAAATTTCAGAGCCGTAGTGCAAAACCGTAGAGGCGGGGTGCAGGGAAATATTGCCAAAGGGAACGATGCGGGCATCGTGCCAGCCCTCTTGACGGGAATAGTCCATCATAAACATATGGTCGGTGAAAACCTTCCCAAAACCAAGGGTGGAAGCCTCGGGCTTTTCCTTGGGTGCGGTGGTTTTCGTAACGGAAATATTCAACATAACCAAGTTTCCTTTCAATAATCTGCGCCCAATTTCATGGCGTTGAGATTGACTTCCAGCATATCGGCACGCTTGGCGGAAATTACCTTACCCAAAGCGGTGCGGACGCTGGTCTCGTCAAAGTCGTTGAGAACCTTCAAAATCTTGCCTACAAGGATCATGTTGGCAAGGGTGGGGGTACCGTTATCGCTCGCCATTTGGGTGGCAGGAATGGAATAAACGGTAACGTCGGTGCGGTTGACCTGCCGGGAGACCAGGGTGGAATCCACGAAAATGATTCCGCCGGGGACAACGGTAGATTCGTATTTATCCAAGGAAGGAAGGTTCATGGCGACCAACACGTCGGGACGGGAAACGATGGGAGAACCGACGGTTTCGTCCCCGACGATGACCCCGCAAGAGGCGGTACCGCCCCGCATTTCGGGACCGTAAGAAGGAAGCCAGCTGACGTTTTTGCCGTCCATCAACCCTTTGTAAGCGATGAATTTTCCGGCGAACAGGATCCCCTGACCGCCGAACCCGGAGAACAAAAACTGTTTCGTGCTCATTTCGTCTCCTCCTTTGCGGCAGATCTGTCTTTATACACACCCAAGGGGTAGTAGGGAATCATTTTTTCGTCGATCCATTCCAGCGCCTTTTGGGGCGTCATTCCCCAGTTGGTGGGGCAGGAAGAAAGAACTTCCACCAAAGAAAACCCTTTTCCGTCGATCTGATTCTGAAACGCCTTTTTGATGGCGGCTTTTGCGGTTTTGATATTCTTGACGCTGTTGACGGTAACCCGGGTCAGATATTCGGGGCCTTCCAGTTCCGAGAGCAATTCACAAACCTTGATGGGGAACCCGCAATGGTTCGTGTCACGTCCGTAGGGAGAAGTTTGGGTCACCTGCCCGGGGAGAGAGGTGGGTGCCATCTGTCCGCCGGTCATACCGTAAATGGCGTTATTGATGAAGATGACGGTGATATTCTCATTCCGGGCGGCGGCGTGAACCGTTTCCGCCATGCCGATGGAAGCCAGGTCTCCGTCTCCTTGATAGGTGAAGACCACGTGATTTTCAGGGTCTGCGCGCTTAACGCCGGTGGCAACGGCAGGGGCGCGTCCGTGAGCCGCTTCGATCATATCGCAGGCAAAATAATTATAAGCCATAACGGAGCAGCCAACGGGGGCAACGCCGATGGTTTTTCCTTCAATGCCCAATTCGTCGATGACCTCGGCGACGAGACGGTGAACGATCCCGTGGGTACAGCCGGGGCAATAGTGCATGGGAGCACCGGTCAGAGCATGGGGTTTATCAAATACGACCATTAGTTGGCACCTCCGATCTTGGCAGCGGTATTACAAATGGATTCCAACACCTGTTCGGGAGAGGGGATCATTCCGCCGACCCGGTTGCACAGGGTTACGGGAACTTTACATTCGGTGGCAAGGCGGACGTCTTCGATCATCTGCCCCATGGACAATTCCACGGAGATCATCGCCTTGACTTGATCTGCAGCCTTCCGGAAGGGGGCTACGGGGAAGGGCCACAGGGTGATGGGACGGATCATACCCGCCTTGATGCCTTGCTTCCGGGCTTCGTCGATGGCGTTTTTGGAGACCCGGGCGGCGATGCCGAAGGCGGCGATGGCGATCTGAGCATCGTCCATCAAATATTCTTCGTACATGACCTCGTTTTCTTCGATGGTCTTGTATCGGTCAAACCGTTCAAAGTTGGTTTGTTCCAAAGCGGCGGGATCGAGGAAAAGAGAATTAACGATATTGTGTTCCCGCTCCATTTTCGTTCCGGTAGTAGCCCAGGGCTTTTCGATAGGATCGTTGACCTTCAGATCGTTCAGAGCAACGGGTTCCATCATCTGCCCCATGGTACCGTCCGCAAGAAGCATGGTCGTCATACGGTATTGATCCGCAAGTTCAAATCCTTTGACGGTCAATTCCGCCATTTCCTGCACCGATGCGGGGGCAAGAACGATCATTTTGAAATCCCCGTGTCCGCCGGCGCGGGTGGCTTGGAAATAATCCGACTGACTGGGCTGGATTCCGCCCAAACCGGGACCGCCCCGCTGAACGTTGACCACAAGGGCAGGAAGATCCGCACCTGCCAGGTAAGACAATCCTTCCCCCTTCAGGGAAATTCCCGGGCTGGAAGAAGAAGTCATGACCCGCTTCCCGGTAGAAGAAACGCCGTAGACCATGTTAATGGCGGCAATTTCACTCTCCGCCTGCAAAAAGCACCCTCCGATCTTCGGCATACGCTTCGCCATATAGGCGGCGACTTCCGTCTGGGGAGTGATAGGATATCCGAAATAGTGGCGGCAGCCGGCGATGATCGCCGCTTCCGCAATGGCTTCGTTGCCTTTCATCAAAACTTTATCCGACACGGTTCTCACTCACCTTTCCACTTTAATAACGCAATCGGGACACATGGTGGCACAGAATGCGCAACCCACGCAGGCAGACTCATCGGTCAGCACCGCGGGATGGTGTCCTTTTTTGTTGATCTGATCCGGAGCCAACTGCAACAGATGTTTCGGGCAGGCGTCTACGCACAGTCCGCAACCCTTGCAGGAGTCGGTCTTGAAGGTTAATTTTGCCATAGATACATCTCCGTTCATATGGGTGTCGGGGAAAACCCGGCATCACAGTTTTTTCTGAAGTTCCAAGGGGAACAGGTTCTCTATTTTTCCTTGCAATTGAGGGAATAATTCCATTGGCACAGTCGTCATGACCACCGGGATTCCCATCAGATTTGAAACCGTTTCGGCATAAGAAACCGAGTTCAAAACGATGTCTGCACCGGTCTCCCTGCCTAAATTGGTGTTGTTCACGATTCCGGTGAATTTGATTCCGCCGGCTTCTTCGATCTCCCGCAACACGTCTACCGTATCTTGGGGGGTATGGGTCAAGGGACGGGAGGCATTGACCACGGCGAGCATTTCGTAATCGTTCTCTTCCAGGATCCGCTGGGCAATACGCCCCAACGCCAAGGCTCCCCGGTCGTCTCCCCCCACGTCGATGATGACCCGAAGGTCTTTATCGTCGGTAACGGCGTACATATCCTGAGGAAGTGCCGGGATATCCACGTTTGTATTGGCGTATTCGGAACAGATCAGGCGAATGCCTAAATCCTCGAATTGCCCCCGGCTGTCCTTGGAACGGAAATAGGGATTGACGATATCCAGGTCCGCCACGGCTAACCGGTCGTACCGTTTCCGAAGGGCAACGGCAAGGTTCACCGCCACGTTGGTCTTTCCGCTTCCGTAATGTCCGCAAAGCAAGGTGATTCGTTTGAAATCTCTCATAAGTATCACAGTTTATTCCGCTGGATCTTTCCGCTGACCGATTTGGGCAACGAGTCCCGGAAGACCACGATGCGGGGGTATTTGTAGGGTGCGGTTTTTTGTTTGACGTAGGTCTGAATCTCTTTTTTCAATTCCTCGGTAGGTTCGGTGCCGTTGACGAGAACAATGCTTGCCTTAACCACCTGTCCCCGGACTTCGTCGGGCTCGGCGGAAACGCCGCATTCCAGAACATAGGGCAATTCCATGATCACGCTTTCGATTTCGAAAGGTCCGATGCGGTATCCGGAGGACTTGATCACGTCGTCGGCTCTGCCTA
>JAZNDV010000017.1:0-1538 GCA_045588285.1 Eubacteriales bacterium | reverse complement strand
TTTGAATCAGCATTTCGTTGATTCCCGCCGTGGCTCCCAGATTTCCGTCAATTTGAAAAATATGAGGGGGATGCAGGTCGAAGAGATTCGCTTCGGTATTGGTTTTTAATAACTCGTCCAAATGAAACAGAGCTTCGTTTCCGTTCTTGAAGCGGGCGTAAAAATTAACGATCCACGCCCGGGACCAACCGGTCTGTCCTCCACCGTAACTGAGACGGCGGGCAATGGTATTTTTTGCCGCCTCGTAGATCACAGGATCGTTCTCATTGATCTGGTCAGAGGGATATAGACCGAACAGATGGGAAATGTGGCGATGCCCCGGCTCTTCTTCCTCGTAATCCTTGTACCATTCACAAAGGGTTCCGTAACGCTCGCTGACGCGCAAGGGCGGAAGTTTGTTCAACGTATTTTTTAATTGTTCCGCAAATTCCGCGTCACGGTTCAAAACGGCACAAGCATGGATCATACGGGTAAACAGAGCGTAAATGATTTGATAATCCATCGTCGCCCCTTGAGTCAGCATACACCGTTCCACGGTTCCGTCAGGTTCCGTATAAATGAATGTATTTTCCGGAGAATTCGAGGGAGAAGTGATAAGCGTTCCGTCTTCGGTTTCAACCAGAAAATCGCAGAGAAACAGGCATGCATCATACAAGACAGGGTAAACGTCCTGCAAATACGAAAGATCGTTGGTATATTCGTAATGTTCCCAGAGGGGTAAACACATCCAAGCCGCCGCCGTAGGGTAGCAACCCCGTCCCACATTCCCGTGGATTCCCACGTGTCCGAAAATGTCCGTAGAAACGTTAATTTCCCAGCCTCGGGCACCGAAAACCTCCCTTGCGGTACGGCTTCCGAATTTTCGGAGCATTTTGACGAAATGGGTCAAGGGCTTCAAGGTTTCGGAACAGTTACTGACCTCGGCGGGCCAATAATTCATCTGAACGTTTACGTTGGTGTGATAATCCGATCCCCACGCCGGACGGAATTCCCAATTCCAGATCCCCTGCAGATTTGCGGGAAGGGTGGCGTTTCTCCCGGCGCTTTCGGTCAGAAGATACCGTCCGTAATTATAGTACAACACGTACAGACCCGGATCGAAGGCATTTTCCTCCCGGACCCGCCTGAGACGCTCGTCCGTAGGAAGTTCCGAATAATCTTCTCCGTCCAAATGCAGACATAAGGCAGAAAAGGATTCTTCGTGGCTGCGGCGATGGTTCTCATACATTGATTGATAATCGGCTTGAGAAAGACCGTTCAGGCGATCGGTAAGTTCCTTGCGGTAATCCTTATTTTCATCAATAGCAAAGGCGGTAACGTCATAATTTGTAGCAAAGGTGCTGTAAAGAATGACGTAAGTCGCATCATTGACAGAAAGAGAAGAATGACTCGGAGTGGATTCTCCGTCGGTTATCATTTTTAACCGTCCGCCAAAGGACATCCCCTCTGCACCTTTTCCGAATATCGGATCGTCACCGTAAGTGACCCGCCCGTTGAGGAGCAACGTATCCGACGAGAGTGCCGAAGAATAGGAATCC
>JAZNDV010000016.1:0-18257 GCA_045588285.1 Eubacteriales bacterium | reverse complement strand
ATTGGCAGAACTTTGGGGGTGGAATTGGAGAAAAATCTCCAGCGGGGGGAGCAGGCAATTCTGTTCATGAACCGCCGGGGGTATCAATCCCATATTACCTGTACGTCCTGTAATACGGTGGTCAAGTGCCCTCATTGCGGGATTTCTATGACCTATCATTCCTACAATAACCGGGTGGTCTGCAATTATTGCGGATATTCCACCGGCTATCTTTCCACCTGTGCTTCCTGCGGTGGAAAACGCCTGCTTTACAGCGGAGTGGGAACCCAAAAGGCAGAAGAAGAATTGCATCGCCTTTTCCCCGGAATCCGGGTCTGCCGAATGGACGCGGACACCGTTGGGGGGAAGTATACCCGGGAAGGAATTCTGAACGATTTCCGGGATAAAAAATACGACGTTCTTCTCGGGACTCAGATGATCACCAAAGGGCTGGATTTCCCCGACGTTACTTTGGTGGGCGTTCTAAACGCAGATATGTCCCTTTATACTTCGGATTTCCGCGCCTTTGAAAAGACCTTTTCTCTGCTTACCCAAGTGGTGGGGCGTGCCGGAAGGGCGGAAAAAGAGGGAAGAGCTGTGGTTCAGACCTTCTCGCCTTCCCACTATGTTCTGCATTATTCTTTTGCTCAGGATTACGATAAATTTTATCTCGAAGAAATGTCTCTTCGCAAGTCGTTGTTGTATCCTCCCTATTGTGACCTTTGTCAATTCTGCTTTTTGGCAGATACCCAGGAAGAAGCCTTCCGCGCCGCCAATGAATTTTCCGAATCCGTTCGGGAAAGAACGCAAAACGATTCTTCCTCTTTCCCCGTTCGTTTGATTTTGCCGAAGGTTACGGCAGTTCCTCTCGTCGGCGGAAAGACCAGGGTACGGGTTTTGATGAAATGCAAAGATACCCGACCTCAACGGCAGATGATCTCCGATCTTCTCGACGAATTCCGAAGCCGGAAGGAAAACCGGGACGTGACCGTCACTGCCGATATGAATCCCGTTAATATTCTTTGATTTTCCGGAAAGGAAGTTTTATCAATTATGGCAATCCGCAACATCGTAAAAGAAGGGGACGAAATTCTCACCAAAGTCTGCCGTCCCGTCACCGTTTTCGACGACCGTCTCCGTACCCTTGTGCAGGATATGAAAGATACCCTTGCCAAAGCCAACGGCGCCGGTCTTGCCGCCCCCCAGGTCGGGGTTCTGAAACGTCTCGTTCTCGTCGTGGACGATAACGACGACGTTTTGGTTTTGGTCAATCCGGTCATTACCCATACCGAAGGAACCCAGACCCCCACGGAAGGTTGTCTTTCCGTTCCCGGCGTTTGGGGAAAGACCCTTCGCCCTGCCAAGGTTACCGTGGAAGCCCAGGACGAATACGGCAATCCTGTAAAATATACCCGTACCGGCATCGTCGCCGTCTGCTTCTGCCACGAAGTGGATCATTTGGACGGTCACCTTTATCGGGAATGGGTCACCGAATACGTTCAGTTTGACGATTGAGGAAATTTATGAAAATTTTGTTTATGGGAACCTCTCCCTTCGCCGTGGAAAGCCTTTGCGCCCTCCACGATTCCGGTGCCGAGGTCTGTTGCGTGATCACCCAGCCGGACCGGCCCAAAGGCAGAGGATATAAAATGACCTGCACTCCGGTCAAAGAATTTGCCTTGGAAAAAGAATATCGGGTCGAAACTCCGGAAACACTGAAAGATGAGGCGATCCTTCCCCTGTTGCAGGAACTGGATCCGGATCTGATCGTCGTCGTGGCGTATGGGAAAATTCTTCCTCCCTACGTTTTGAATTACCCGAAATTGGGATGTGTCAACGTGCACGGTTCTCTGCTTCCCATGTATCGGGGTGCCGCTCCGGTCAATCACGTTTTGATTGACGGACAGACCGAGACCGGCGTTACCACCATGTATATGGATGAAGGGTTAGATACGGGGGATATGATCCTGAAAGCGTCCACCCCAATAACCCCCGAAGATACCTTTGGAACGCTCCATGACCGTCTGGCAAAAATCGGCGGAAAACTTTTGGTCGAAACCCTTTCTCTCATCGCCGACGGAACTGCCCCCCGTATTCCTCAGCAAGGGAAAACCTGCTACGCGTCCATGATTACCAAAGAGACCCGCAGACTGGATTTTAATCAGCCGAAAGCGGCGCTGCATAATCGGATCCGGGGTCTTTCTCCCGATCCCTGTGCCTTTGCCTTTTGCGGAGGAAAAAACGTCAAGATCTTGGAGTCGGAGCCGGTGGAAGGAACTTGGAACGTCCCCAACGGAACGATCGTGGACAAAAAGCACTTGATCTTGAAAGTTTCCGACGGCGGACTCCGCCTCAAAACCGTTCAACCGGAAGGGAAAAAACCCATGTCCGGAGAAAGTTTCTGTGCGGGCAACCGCAACGACCTGTTTGAGTAAGAGGTTTGATATGTTCGATTATTTCTATTATTCCGGGTACGGCGGATATCTGATCTGGATGTTGCCGCTCATCGTTCTTTCCGCCATCGCTTCCGGTGCGGTTCAGTCCAACTATAAAAAATATTCCAAAGTTCTCACCCAACGGGGTATTACCGGGGCTCAGATCGCCCAGCAGATTCTGCAGGCAAACGGCATCTACGACGTGAACGTCAAAAAGATCTCCGGGAATCTCTCTGACCATTACCACCCGAAGGAAAAGTATATCGGTCTTTCCGAGGGAGTATACGAGTCCACTTCCGTTGCCGCCTTGGGCATCGCCGCCCACGAAGCGGGGCACGCCGTTCAATATCACGTGGGGTACGGTCCCATCAAATTCCGTACTGCCATTCTCCCCGTTACGAATTTTGCATCGCAGTTTTCTTGGATCTTGATTTTTGCAGGTCTTGTGTTCAGCGATATCGTTGCCTTGGCAGGCGTGATCCTGTTCGGTATCACGTTTTTGTTTCAGCTGGTCACCCTTCCGGTGGAATTCAACGCTTCCAGCCGCGCCGTTGCGGTGTTGGAAGCGGGGTATCTGAATGAGGAAGAATTGACAGGAGCTAAGAAGGTTCTCACCGCCGCCGCCATGACTTACGTCGTTGCCCTGCTCACTTCCTTGTGGCAGTTGTTCCGTTATCTTCTCATTATTTTCGGCGGACGGCGCAGGAGATAAATTTTGGAAAAGAAAGATCTTTCATCTCTCACCTACGAATCCTTAACGGAGACGGTCAAAGCCTTCGGTCTCCCTGCCTTCCGGGCAGGGCAGATCTACCGTTGGCTGGCACGGGGTGTTTCTTCCTTTGAGGAAATGTCCGATCTGTCCAAAGATCTGCGGGCGAAATTGGAGGAGACCTGCACCCTTGCCACGGTAGAGCAAGACGCTTGCAGTATTTCTGCCGACGAAACGAAAAAATACCTTTTCCGCCTTGCCGACGGCAATCACGTGGAAACGGTTCTCATGCGGTACGAACACGGAAATTCCGTTTGTATTTCCTCTCAAGTCGGTTGTAATATGGGGTGTCGCTTCTGCGCTTCCACCCTGAAGGGAAAGGTTCGGAACCTGACGGCAGGGGAGATGCTTGCCCAGATCACCTATATCAACCGCACCGACCCGGTCTCCCACGTGGTGGTCATGGGGGTGGGAGAACCTTTGGATAACTACGGCGAACTTATTACTTTTATCCGCAATCTTACGTCCCCTAAAGGGTTCGGAATGAGCCAGCGCCATATTTCCGTTTCTACCTGCGGACTCGTTCCAAAGATCGACCAACTGGCAAAGGAAAATTTGCAGATCACCCTTTCGGTTTCCCTCCACGCTCCCGATAATGAGACGCGAAACCTCCTCATGCCGGTAAACCGTACTTATCCTGTGGAAGAATTGCTTGCCGCCTGTGATCGCTATCTTTCCGCCACCGGACGCCGCATTTCTTACGAATACATTATGATCAACGGGGTTAACGATACCCCGGAACACGCTCGTCTGCTTGCCCGCCGCCTGCATGGAAAATTGGCGCACGTCAATCTGATTCCCATGAATCACGTGGAGGAGCGGGAGTTTCAGCCTTCGACCCCCGACCGGATCCGCCGGTTTTCGTCGATTTTGTCCGAGCAAGGAATTAATGTTACTTGCCGCCGGAAATTAGGCAAGGACATCGATGCGTCCTGCGGGCAGTTGCGTGCCCGGTTTGAAAAAGAACGCAAAAACTGATTATCCCCATTTTCCAAAGAAAGGAAGGGATTCTACCGTGAAATCTTACGTTATGACCGACGTGGGGCGGAAACGTACGTCCAATCAGGACGCCTTCTGTCAAGCCCGTCTGGAATCCGGCGTGCAATTTATGGTATTGTGTGACGGCATGGGCGGTCACCGGGGAGGAAACGTCGCTTCCGAGATTGCCGTTCGTACTTTTTATGAACTGCTCTCCGACCGCTTGACGCAAACCCTTCGTCCCAAGGAACTGAAAACGGTTCTTTCCGGCATCATTGCCCGGGTCAGCCTGCTGATCTCCCAAACCGGTATGGAATCTCCCGAGCTTTCCGGTATGGGCTCTACGGTAGTTTTGGCGGTTCGGTGCGGAAAAAAGATTTGCATCGCCCACGTGGGAGACAGCCGTGCCTACCTGTATCGAAAGGGAACTCTCCGCAGACTCACCAAGGATCACTCGTTGGTACAGGAAATGATCGACCGCGGGGAGATCACCCCGGAAGAAGGGGACGATCACCCCTACCGCAACGTCATTACCCGGACTCTGGGTTATGCGGAGGATTCCCAACCGGAAATTCTCTTTTCCGACCTTCGGGAGGGTGACGTATTTTTGCTCTGTACCGACGGTCTGACCGTTTCCGTAAAAGACGATTCTTTGGAAGAATTGTTCCGGCAATATGCTCCCGACCAGTTAGCTCCGGTCTTGGTTTCCCGGGCGTTGGAAGAGGGAGGATCCGACAATATCACCGTCGGGATCCTCTATGAAGGTGAAAGAGAGGCGAAGTTGAGATGAAACAGTTGATCGGCAGTATCGTGAACAATCGGTACCAGATCCGAAATACGTTAGGCATTGGCGGAATGTCCGTAGTGTTCCGTGCCTACGATCTGTTGGAAGACCGGGAAGTTTCTCTTAAGGTTCTGCGTGCCGACCGTTTGGGAGATCAGGAGTCCCGCCGTCGGTTTTATAACGAATCCCGTGCGATTGCCCTCATGTCCCACCCCAATATCGTCAACGTTCACGACGTTAATTTCGAGGGACGTTTGCAATACATCGTCATGGAATACGTGGACGGCGTTACGCTGAAAGACCGCATGGATCAAAAAGGCGTTCTTTCTCCCGAAGAAGCCATTCACTATCTCCGTCAGATCCTCAGCGCCTTATCCCATGCCCACGAAAGAGGCGTGGTACATCATGATATTAAACCCGAAAACATCTTACTTCTTGCCGACGCTTCGGTCAAGGTGACCGATTTTGGCATTGCCTCCGTCCCGAATTTTGAGGGCGATTCCATGTCCGACGAAGCCGTCGGTTCGGTTCACTACATTTCTCCCGAACAGGCAAGGGGGGACGTGACCGATAACCGTTCCGATCTCTACTCCGTAGGGGTTATGATGTATGCCATGCTCACCGGAAAACTGCCCTTTGACGCCCCCTCTCCCGTGGACGTTGCCCGAATGCAGGTGGAAAAGCCTCCCTATCCTCCCTGCAAACTCGTTCCGGAGCTTCCCGTCGGATTTCAACAGGTGATCTTCCGTGCTATGGCGAAAACCCCCTCTCAGCGGTATCAAGACGCAATTTCCATGTTCAACGATCTGGAAAAACTGGAAGCAGATCCTGATGTTCTTTTTCCCTACCCTACGGAATATCGGATCTCCGGAAGAAAAACCAAACAGCGCAACGGGATTGCCGGCTTCTTCCGTTCTCTTTATCCCGACGATGAAGAAACTTATCTCCATGCCCGCAACAGCCAGCTTTCGGTGATCTGTGCCCTTCTTTTGTCCGTTCTTTTGGTTTTTTCCGGGGTGGGCATTATGGTCGCCGTCGTTTCCAATCTATATCAGGAATACGTCAACGTTCCCCAATACGTGGGCATGGCGTACGACGATATCGAGGCAAATTACGAGGTGGCGAAGAATTTTAAGTTTAATATTCAATACGAATTCGACAACGCCGTGGAGTCCGGCATCGTCCTGGAACAATCTCCTACCTATGGAGAATCGGTGGTTTCCGGTTCGGAGATCACGCTGGTCATCAGTAAGGGCGGAAGAAATATTCCGATTCCCGAACTTTCCGGAAAAACCGAATCTCAGGCCATCGCCGCCTTGAAGAACGCCGGCTTGACTTACGTCCGCAAGACCGAAGTGGGCAACGTCGCCTTGGACGAAGGTGTCGTTCTTCGGTGCGAGCCTAACGAGGGCACGGAAGTGACCGAGGGCACCATCGTCACCATTTACGTCAACGTCCGGGCGGCAATTACCGAAGCCATTATGCCCGATCTGGTCGGCTCTGCCAAGGAAACTGCCATTACCGCTTTGTATAAGAAAGGGCTTACCTCCGTTTCCATCAACGAAGTTTTCAGTGATACGATTCCGGAGGGGCAGGTTATTTCTCAATCGGTTCCGGCGGATTCGATCGTTTCTTTTTCGGAAACCATCGTAATCACCGTAAGCAAAGGGGAAGAAAAAACGGAGTAATATGGAAGGAATCGTAATTCGCGGACTTGGAGGGCTTTACGAGGTCTACCGAGACGGCTTGGTCTATGAATGCCGCGGCAGAGGCGGACTGAAACGGGATCGCAATATTCTGTACGTAGGAGATAGGGTGGAATTTTCCGACGGTGTTATTACCCGAATTCTGCCCCGCCGCAACGTCCTGCCCCGCCCTCCGCTGGCAAACGTGGACAAACTGTTTATCGTCGTTGCTTTGACCGATCCTCTGCCCAATCTTTACACCCTCGATAAACTTACCGTGACCGCAGAGCATTGCGGTGTAAAACCGATTTTAGTTTTGAATAAGACCGATTTGGACGATCCGATGGAAGTGGGAAAGATCTATTCTTCCATCGGCTACCCCTGCTTTTCCGTCTGTGCCAAAACCGGGGAGAACGTCGATCAGCTTCGAAAACATATGAAAGGGAATATCTGTGCCTTTGCCGGTCTTTCCGGCGTGGGAAAATCCACGTTGATGAACGCCCTTGCCCCGGATTTCGTCCGTCAGACCGGAGAGATCAGCCGGAAATTACAGCGGGGAAAACATACCACCCGGGCGGTGGAGTTGTATCCCTTTGAAGAGGGATTTTTGGCAGATACCCCTGGCTTTTCTGAGTTGGAATTTGCTCCCTGCGGTCTTTATGATCGATCCCTTTTGTCTGATTATTTCCCGGAATTTGAACCATATCTCGGGAATTGCTTCTTCCGGGACTGCGTTCACGGAAAAGAGAAAAACTGTGCCGTGCGCTCCGCCGTGGAAGAGGGAAAAATCCCCCGTTCCCGATACGAAAACTATCTTAGAATGTACGAGGAGATCGGTCCTTTACGTCCCTGGGAGGTAACCAAATGAGATGGGTCATTTTTTGTTGGTCGCAATCCACTCTTCCTCCGGGAAAATTGCGCCCGGACGACGTGATCGTCTGTGCCGATTCCGGTATGGATTACGCCCGTCGATGCGGAGTCGTTCCGTCCATCGTTTTGGGAGATTTTGATTCCTATTCCGGTGCTCTTCCCGGGAACACCGAAATTATCCGTCTTCCTGCGGAAAAGGACGATACGGATACCATGTTCGCCGCCCGCCTGGGATTGGAGCGGGGCGTTGATGAATTTTTGATCGCCGGCGGAATCGGAGGACGCTTGGATCATACCCTCGGTGCCGTTCAGACCTTGAACTTTTTAGTCTCCAACGGAGCCGCCGCTTCTATGTGCGACGGCAAACAGTCTATCGAAGTGCTAAACGCCCCCTTTACCAAGGAGTATTCTCCCGACGGTGCTGCGTATTTCTCTCTTCTCGCTCTGACCCCTCAAGTGACCGGTGTTACTCTGAAAGGATTTAAGTACCCCCTCTGCGATGCCGTCTTAACGTATGATTTCCCCTTAGCGGTCAGCAATGAAATTATCTCTCCCGCCGCAGAAGTCTCTGCCCGGTCCGGCAGGCTTGCGGTGGTACGTACCGCTGACTGATTTCACACATCCCTTGATTTCCGCATAAGATAGCAATGAGCAGAGGGATCCCGAATCCCCTGCAATTTCAAGGAGGCTTTCTTATGATGAACAACAACACTAATTATTATTTCTGGACCGTCCTCATCGCCGCTGTGATTATCTTCGCCATCTACGGCAATAATAACAACGGTTGCGGCTGCGACAACGACCATTGCTGCTGAGAAAAACACATAACAAACGCCGTGGGGAAACCCGACGGCGTTTGTTATGCAAAAACGCACTCGCTGGCGCATCTGCCCTTTCGCAGACACACCGTAGAGTGCGTTTCCCTATTTTAAGCGTTTCTCTCTTCTCGGCTCAACGGGGAAGTTTCCAGTCCGAAACTGATGGAAATGGCGCGGTCTACCCGATCCATTGCTGCCCGATCCAAATGTCCCATTCGTTCTTTTAAGCGGCGCTTGTCTAACGTCCGGATCTGTTCCAACAGAATGATGGAATCCCGGGCAAGACCGTAATTTCTGGCATCGACTTCAATATGGGTCGGTAACGGGTTTTTGTTGATCCGGCTGGTAATAGCGGCGGCAATGACGGTGGGACTGTGTTTGTTTCCTACGTCATTCTGAACGATGAGAACCGGACGGATTCCTCCCTGTTCCGAGCCTACCACCGGACTTAAATCCGCATAATAAATATCTCCTCGACGAATCAGCGGCATTCCTTTTTCCTCCTATGATTTTCCATGTATTTTCTTTTCCTTGTCCCGGGAACAGTATTATTTTCCTCCGTTTTTCGGACTTTTAATCAACCCAAATTTCGGAAAATAAAAACCGTCCATTTCATCATAGTTTCTACACGCCGGAATGGTGAATCCTTTTTATTATGCCCTCCCGATTTTTTTGCAAAATAAAAACGCTATAGATTTCCGATTCTGAATCTATAGCGTTTAATTTTATGAATTGTTTTGTCCGCCGGACTCCTTTTTCTGCTGGGACTTATTATTCTTGTTGTTATAGAATTTCTTTTTTTTGTGCTTTACTTCTTGTTGAGCCGGATTTTTTTGTTCTCCGTTTTCTTTTTTCGGTTCCGAGGACTCCGTTTGTCCCTTCGGTGTGATTTCGTCCGGATTCGGGTCGCTCAATTCTTCCTTTTTATAAAAGGAAGGCGTTTCGTCGGGCTTGTCTTCCAACCGGACGCGAACCCCCTGTTTCAATGCGTTGACTTCACATACCGTACCGCAGCCGTTGGGCGTTTTGACGTAAGAACCCATTCGGGGTAATTCTTTGTAATCTTCCTCGTAGGCCTTTTGTTCGTAGGCAAGGCAACAGATCAATTTCCCGCAGGGTCCGGAAATTTTCTGAGGGGAAGAAGATAACCCCTGATCTTTTGCCATTTTTACGGTAATCTGATCAAAGTCGGTCAAAAACGACGCACAGCAGACCTTCCGTCCGCACAGTCCCAATCCGGCGATGGCCTTGGTCTGATCCCGCACTCCGATTTGACGCAGTTCAATGCGCGTCTTGAAAATTCCCGCAAGATCCTTGACCAATTCCCGGAAATCAACTCTCCCATCGGCGGTGAAGCAGAATACGATCTTGGAACAATCAAAGGTGTATTCCACGTTGATCAGTTTCATTTCAAGACCGTGCTCCCGGATTTTTTCCGCGCAAATGTCAAATGCCTTTTTTTCTTTTTTCCGGTTTTCTTGGTCGCGCTTTTGATCTTCCTCCGTCGCTAACCGGAGAACGGGGGATAAGTCTTTTAGGTTTTGGGATTCGTCAATTTCTTTATTTCCCAATACAACGGTTCCGATCTCCGTTCCGCGGACGGTCTGAACGATGACCTTTTGTCCGGGGACCGCAGAGATTCCGTTGGGTGCAAAATAATAAATTTTTCCCGCATTGCGGAAACGGATTCCTATGATTTCGATCATTGGAACGATCCTTTCTCTTTGTGAAATTATCTTTTTGCCTTACGGCAGAGCCGTGCCAGATTTGTATTCCAGAATTTTACGTTTATATTGGTCTGCATCGCTTCGTTTGCGCCGTCCCAAAGCCGGACGAGATCGGCATAAAACAACCGCTCTTTTCCTTCGCTTTCCCGAAGCAGGCGCTTTATCTGCAGGGAAAACGCGTTGTAAAATGCCACCAATTCATTGCGATCCGGGAAGGAAAAAATCTGATAAACGGTAACCGGGTCGTCGTTTTTTAACGCTTCGATCAGCCGTTTGCTTTTTTCCGCGTATTCTCCATCGGAAGATTCGTAAATCTCCAATGCTTTTCCTAAAAATCCGGCAGACTGCAATATGGCGTTTTCCGCTTTCTCATCGCATTTACCGAAAGTCCTGGTGAAGTGTTCCCGGAGTACCGCCTCAGGCAAAGGTGCCATTGTCAGCGTCTGACATCGGGATCGGACGGTTTGTAAAACTCCTTCTTTTGTTGTGCACAAAAGCAGGAAAACAGCGTATTCCGGCGGTTCTTCCAAGGTTTTCAGCAATAAATTCTGTGCTGCCGGGTGCATTTTTTCCGCACCGTCGATTCGGTATATCTTATGCTTTGCATCGTTGGGGGAGAGTACGATTCCCGCCAACAGCTGCCGTAATTCGTCTACCGGAAGATCCGGGGGAATGTCAATAATGTCCGGGTGGCATTTTTGCTGAAATTTATAACACTGCCGACAGCTTCCGCAGGGACGATTTTCCCCGTCGCAAACCAATGCATTGGTAATCAGGTCTGCAAGGGTATGCTTTCCCGACCCCTTGGGTCCTTCGATGAGATACGCGTGGAAGAAATGGGCGTTCAGTGTCGTTTTGATCGGAAAGTTTCCGTAAAATCCCGTAAAATTCATCGTTCTGCCTCGAAATCACAACTTACGGAAGATTCAATGACCGAATGAACGTATTCGGAAACGGAAACGTGAAAGGGATCTGCCTTATAGATGGAAAGATCTTCTTTGTTTTCAAAAGTAACGATCAACGCCACGTCGTAACTCCGTGAACTGTAAAGGCAATCCGTTCCGACTTCGATTTCTTTCACTTGCGGCACGTTTCCCCGAAGCGTCAGGAATCGGCTCTTTAATTCTTGTTTTGATTCTTCGCTGCGGTCTTTCAACCGATAGAGAACGATATGCCGGAACATGAAAATCCCCCTTTTCCCGTATATTCTCTTCTATTATAACACAAACGGAGGAAAATTGCAAGAAATTTTACCGAAATTTAAAATAAAGTTGCATATCGCTACTGGAAAATTATTCGAAAATATGGTACAATGATAAAAAAGAACTTTTATCAGGAGCGATCGTATGGGTTATCTCACCGTCCGCGGCTCTGCGGAATATGAATTTACCGAAAAGAAATCCCGCTTCATCGGCAGAGTCTTTTACACCCCCACCGAAGCCGATGCAAAAGATGCCGTTGTCCGGGTTCGCGCCGCTGATCCGGAAGCCCGGCATCACGTATTCGCTTACGTCATTCACGGCGGGACCGTCCGTATGAGTGACGACGGAGAACCTTCCGGCACGGGGGGAGCCCCCACATTGAACGCTTTGCAGAAAAACGGATTGGAAGACGTAACCGTGGTAGTGACCCGTTATTTCGGTGGGATCTTGTTGGGAGCCGGAGGATTGGTCCGAGCGTATGCCAAGGCAGCCGCCGGAGTGTTAGATGCAGCGGAAAAGACCGAGGCTGTTGAGTTTATTGATTTTACTCTCTCGTTTCCTTATTCGAAAACCGGGACCGTCACCTATCACGCCGATAAATTGGAGATCTCCGTTTCCGATCGAACCTTTGCCGATAACGTAATATTTTATATGACTGCAGAAGAACCTGCCGTCCGGGATCTTCAAGAGGCTTTGAGAGAGGACCGTTCCGTTGTTTTTACCGAAATCGGACGACATATTGCTCCGAGATAAAAATCTTGTTTTTTTCGTTTTTGAGGTTTATTTCCGTAATTTGCCCCTTGACAGATCAAAAGATTTGTTATATAATGTTACCATTGGTAAGTTTGCATATAAGCCGCTCGGAAAGAGGGTAAAAGTTTCGGCGGTTTGAAGAATAGAGAGGTGTATATCAGCATGGCGTTTTCCTTCCGTGGCGGGATTCATCCGGATTATCAGAAAGAAAAAACTGCCGCCAGCGTTATCGTCAGCAATCTTCCTCAGCCGGAGACTGTGGTCATTCCCCTGTCTCAGCATATCGGCGCTCCTTGTCAATCCTTGGTTCACGTGGGTGACCGGGTGTTGGAAGGACAGAAGATCGGGGATTGCGAAACGGGACTTTGTGCTCCCATTCACGCCAGTATCACCGGCGTTGTCAAAGCTATTGAGCCCCGCTGGAACGTTTCCGGCGTTAAGGTCTTGTCGGTAGTCATCGAAAACGACGGTTCTGACGAGAAAATTGAAACCGAACCTTACGGGGGAGAGGTAACAGACCTGACCCCCGAACAGATCATTGCCGTAGCTCGGGAAGCAGGCATCGTCGGTATGGGCGGTGCGGCGTTCCCGTTGCACGCAAAATTGCGTACCGCCATCGACCGGAACGTTACGACGGTCATCATTAACGGTTGCGAATGTGAACCCTTTATAACCGCGGACCATCGGGCAATGGTGGAATACCCCCGGTTTATCGTCACCGGTGCGGAATTGATTCGCCGTTGTCTCGGCGTGGACAACGTGGTCATTTGCGTGGAGGACAACAAACCTGACGCCCTTGCCACCATGCGATCTACCGCCGATGGAACCGGCATTACCGTTTTGGAATTGCCTACCAAATATCCCCAAGGGGGAGAAAAGCAACTGATCCGCGCCGTCACCGGCAGAGAAGTCCCCCCCGGGAAACTGCCTATGGACATCGGCTGCGCGGTCTTTAACGTAGATACCTGTGCATCTCTCTATCGCGCCGTTTACCGAGGGCAACCCCTGATCAAACGGGTGGTGACCGTCAGTGGTTCTGCCGTGGCAAATCCGGCGAATCTCTTGGTTCGTATCGGGACTTCGTACCGGGAACTTTTCGGTTATTGCGGCGGATTTACTTCCGAACCTTATAAGATCGTTACCGGCGGTCCTATGATGGGTACGGCGCAGCATTCGCTCGATATTCCTGTGGTAAAAAATACTTCGTCTTTGTTGGCGTTTGCAAAGGAAGGGGGAGAAGAATCCTTCCCCGGTGCCGATACCTGTATCCGTTGCGGCCGCTGCGTTTCGGTCTGTCCTATGCGTCTGCAGCCCACGAAGATCTACGAAAACGCCGTTCTTGACCGTTTTTCCGAGTGCGCCGCGCTGAACGTTCAGGATTGTATCGAATGTGGGTGCTGTGCTTACGTCTGTCCCGCAAAGCTGTATCTGGTTCAAGCCATGCGTATGGCAAAAAGTCAAATTCCAAGGGAAGGAGCGAAGAAATGAGCAACCGTCAATATCTTGTGAATTCTTCTCCTCATTACCGGAGTAAGGATTCTACCGTGACCATCATGCGGGACGTAATCATCGCTCTGATCCCCGCTTTGGGCGGAGCCGTGATCTTTTTCGGTTTCCGGGCGTTGACGCTGACCTTGGTCTCCGTTGCCGCTTGTATCGCCTTTGAAAGTCTGTTCAATTGGATCACCAAACGCAACAATACGGTTAACGATCTTTCTGCCGTCGTCACCGGAATTCTGTTGGCGTTTACTCTCCCGGTAACCACTCCCTACTGGATGGTAACCTTAGGGGCGTGTTTCGCTATCGTCGTTGTGAAAGGTCTGTTTGGCGGGTTGGGGAAAAATTTCCTGAACCCTGCCCTTGCTGCCCGGGCTTTCTTGTTTTCCTGGCCCACCATCATGACGACCTTCACCAAACCGTTCAGCGATGCTTACGGTGAACTTTCCTTTATTTTCGGAGAACCTATGTTTACCGACGGCGTCGTCTCGGATTCCGTAGACGCGATCACCGGAGCTACCGCTCTCAAGAGCCTGAAACAGGGCGTTCTTCCCGATTTGGATCTTTGGGACATGTTCGTAGGAAATATCCCCGGCTGTTTGGGAGAAACTTCTTCGTTGCTGATTTTGGTCGGCTTCGTTTATTTGCTTTGCCGTAAGGTTATCAAATGGCATATTCCCGTTTGTTACGTGGGGACGGTTGCCCTTCTGACCTATCTGTTCCCCGTGGGCGGAATTGATAACCTTACTTATATGTCCTACGAACTGCTTAGCGGCGGATTGATGCTGGCTGCCGTATTTATGGCAACCGATTATACCACGTCGCCTCTTTCCCGTATCGGGAAGATCATTTATGCCATCGGTTGCGGCGGACTTACGGTTCTGTTGCGCACCTTCGGTTCTTATCCCGAAGCGGCCTGTTATTCCATTTTGATCATGAACGTAGTAACTTTGGCACTCGACCGGTACATTAAACCGCGCCGTTATGGATTCGGAGGGGATAACACATGAAAAAATATCTTTCTCTCGGATTCCGTCTCTCACTCTTCGTCGCCGCCGTGGTGCTGATGCTTTCCTTGGTCAATATCCTGACCCGGGATACCATTGCCGAACGGCAGCGTATCGCAGGGGAGACTGCCCGCTCCGCCCTTCTCTCCGGCACGTTTACCGAGGTGGCCGATTTTGCAATTCCCGAAGAAGAAGCAAAAACCGTTACCGCAATTTATCAGGCGGAAGAGAACGGCGTTGTCACCGGCTATTGCTTTGACGTTACCGTCAAAGGTTACGACGAAATTACCATGATCGTCGGCGTCAATACCGACCTGACGGTCACCGGAGTTAAGATCCTGTCTCAGTCGGAAACTCCCGGAATCGGCTCGAAAGCCGTGGACGAAGCAGGCTCGTTTTTGCCTCAGTTCAAGGGACTTTCCTCCCGTAATCTGGACTCGGTCACCGCCGTCAGCGGGGCAACCGTGTCTTCCGTGGGGATTCAGTCCGGCGTCCGGTCTGCTGTGAACGTTTGTACTGCAATTTTGGAAGGAAAGGGGAAATAACCAATGGCAAAAGAGAAACTTTCGGTCAAGAAAATTTTCAAAGACGGTCTTTTGGATCAAAACCCTATTTTCGTTCAATTGCTGGGCATGTGTTCTACGTTGGCAGTCTCTACCACCGTGGTCAACGGCATCGGAATGGGACTGAGCGTCACCTTCGTTTTGATCCTTTCCAATCTCTTTATTTCTTTACTGCGTAATCTTATTCCGTCCAAGATCCGTATCGCTTCTTATATCGTAATTATCGCCGGTTTCGTTACGGTGGTAGATATGGTGTTGCAGGCGTACGTTCCTTCTCTGGCGGAATCTTTGGGGTTATTTATCCCCCTCATTGTCGTCAACTGTATTATTCTTGCCCGGGCGGAAAGCTTTGCTTCCAAACACGGTCCGTTACCTTCGGTTTTGGACGGGTTTGCTATGGGAATCGGCTTTACGGTGGCACTGGTCATCATTTCCGCGATCCGGGAATTGATCGGAAGCGGAACGCTGTTGGGCATTAAAGTTACACCTGCCACCTTTTCTCCTGCGGTGTTGGTGATTTCTCCCGTGGGCGGATTCTTGATCTTAGGTGCTTTGATTGCTTTGGTTCAATGGCTGAAAAACCGCCCGAAGAAGGAGGGCTGAGTAATGGCAAATATTTTTCTTCTGGCGATTACTGCTTTGCTGATCGAAAACTTTGTTTTCGTTAAATTCTATGGAATCTGTCCCTTCCTCGGAGTTTCTCAAAAGACCGAAACCGCCGTGGGGATGGGGCTTGCGGTCACCTTTACCATGACCATTGCTTCTGCTCTTACCTGGCCTCTGTATCACTTTATCCTCAAGCCGTTGCATATTGAATATCTGGAAACCATAGCCTTCATTCTTCTCATTGCTTGTTTGGTGCAGTTTATCGAGATGTTTCTGCAAAAGGCGATTCCTTCCCTTTATTCCGCTTTGGGGATCTATCTGCCCTTGATCACCACCAACTGTGCCGTTTTGGGGGTTGCCCTTCTGAACGTGCAAAACGATTATAATTTCATCGAATCCGTAGTCTACGGTTTTGCCGCCGGACTTGGATTTTTGCTGGCTATTTTCTTGTTGTCTCTCGTCCGGGAACGGTTTGAATTCGCAAAGATTCCAAAACCCTTTCGGGGCGTTCCCATTGCCCTGATCGCCGGCGGTCTTTTGGCGTTGGCGTTCAGCGGTCTTCGTCTGTCGTTTTGAAAGGAGGGAATCGACGATGTTAGCACTTCCCGTTTATTTTGAAATCCCTCTGACCGTTCTCGTTCTTGGGGCGGTGGCGTTTTTGTTCGGAGTTCTTCTTGCCGTTGCAGCCAAAAAATTCGCCGTGAATAAAGATCCCCGGATCGACCAAATTTCCGAACACCTTGCCGGCGCAAATTGCGGCGGCTGCGGCTACAGTGGTTGTTCTGCCTATGCAAAAGCTATTGTTGACGGGGAAGCCCAGGTCGGCCTCTGTCCCGTTGCCGGAGCCGATGCGAACGCTAAAATTGCCCAAATTATGGGCGTCGAGGTGAAAGAACCGGTTCGTATGCGCGCCCAGGTTATGTGCAGCGGAAATCACTCCAATGCAAGTTATAAATATCTCTATCAAGGCTTAGCGGATTGTCATTCGGTCTCCCGTCTCGGAAACGGACCGAAAGAATGCAGTTACGGCTGTATCGGCCTTGGATCTTGCGTCAATGCCTGTGCCTTCAACGCCATTAAACTGAAAGACGGTGTTGCTTACGTGGATTACGACCATTGCCGTGCCTGTGGAATGTGCGTTACCGCCTGTCCTCAAAATCTTATCGAATTGGTGCCTTTTGATTCCCGCTATTGGGTGGCGTGTAAGTCCAAAGATAAAGGGGTAACCGTCCGTTCCCACTGCCAGGTGGGGTGTATCGGTTGCGGGATCTGTGCGAAGAATTGCCCCAATAATGCCATTACCTTTGTAGATAATATCGCTCATATTGATTATTCTCTCTGCAATCATTGCGGTACGTGTGCTTCAAAATGCCCCCGGAAAATTATTCTCGACGGTCAGAGATCCGACGGTATTTCCGATGGGGAGATTTCACAATGAGAGGGCAATGGTCGTTTCATCAATCCACCCGACGGAACAAACGCACCCTTTGGCTCGTCTTCGCCGGCATCGGTTTGTTTATCTTAGGCTTTTTTTCCGCCCGGCCCATTTTACTGCTTTTGGGTCTTGTCAATTGAATCTGTCTTCTGTTTTACCTCTCCGGAGCATAGAATCTTCGGGGAGGTATTTTTATGAAAAAAAATTATTTTTATGCAACTTTACAAGAGGAATTTTCTCTGCTCCTGAAAGCAGCCCGAACCGATTCCCATGAAGAGATAGAGCGTTTGAAAGAAACTTGTTATCAACGTCATAAAAGCCTTTGTCTTCATCTGTTTCGAGAGTTTATTACCCCCGTTGACCGAGAAGATCTCTATGCAATTTCTTCGTCCATTTTTTCTGTGTTTTCAAGCGTTTTTCTCTTGTCTGCGACGGAACGTAAGATTGCGGAACAGTCGGTGCTTCTTCTGTCCTGCGCTCCCTTTCGGTTTGACGAAACGCCCCTTCGCCGCCGAGAAGATCTCTGGGATCTATGGGGAGAAATCCCCCGGCGTTCTCCCGCCGCCCAAAGGTGCTTTTTTGCTTTGGATACCTTGGCGGAACGGTTGCTTATCACCGCTATAAAAAATGCATAAATTCTTCCTGTGCAGTTTTGTATTTCAATCTGCGGCTCCACCTGTTTCCCTTTTTTATATTCTTTCTCAAATTTGGTAAAAACCGCGTAAAATGGGAAAAAATCGGTATTGTGCAAAATGCCGAAGGGTTTTCCACTATTGCATATTCATAACCGTGGAAAACCTTGTGGAAAATGTGCAAAACCGCGTGTTTGACCTCTTTTTTCCGCTTTGGGAAATTTTGGGAAATGTTCCGAAAAAATTCATTGAAACCTGCAAACCATTGATACAAGGGGAAAAATAAAGTTTGTCCAACTTTTTGTTTTCTTTGCCAAATGGGAAATATATGCAAAATTATTTCCTCAGTATTTCACACCAAAACGGTATAAAACCGTGGAAAACTTTGTGGAAAGTGGGGAAAACCCCGGGATTCCAACGGTTTCCGATGGGAAATCGTCTGTGGAAAACTTTTTGAGATTCTTTTGAAAACTCTTTTTTTGGGGGCGCGGAATGTGAAAATTCCGGAAATTATGAT
>JAZNDV010000015.1:0-11941 GCA_045588285.1 Eubacteriales bacterium | reverse complement strand
CCGTTTCACCCACGATAAATCCCTCTACCGCAACAACGTTTGGATCTCCTATAAACCGGCCTTGGATCGATGGGATATCCCCCTGCTCTTTTTTGAAGTCATGCCCGCATCCTTTCAATACGGATTGGCGTTTCTCGATATGTCTCCCGCGTTTATGCGTAAATTCCGGGATTACATTTCCGATTGTCCCGGCGACTTCAAAAAAGCTGTAAAAGAGGCACGGAACGGCGGACTTACCGTTGAAGGAGAGTGCTATAAAAAGCCAAAGGAAGGCGCCCCCAAGGGCTTGGAGGAATGGTTTGCGTATAAGAATTTCTATCTCGTTGCAAAACGGTACGACAATGGAATTTTGCAGACCCGGGATTTTATTCCCGACGTAGTCAAAGCCTTTGAGTCAGCTGCCCATTTTTATGAAATTCTGATGGAGGTCGCGGACTCCAAGCCGGGAGAATTCTCCTACGATAGCTATACCTTTTAGGAAAAAATTTCTTTGATCTTTTCCCAAAGCCAAAATTTTACCGTTACGTTTTCGGCTCTGTTTTTTGCCAGCTGAAAGCATTCAGGCATTACCGTTTCGTCGGTTTCAATTTCTGCCGCTCCCATATAGCAGGCGGCAGGGAAGACCACGCACCACCAATTTTGTCCTTTCCCCGGACCGATATTGATGATCAGGGAATCGTATTCTCCTTCCGGAAGGAAAAAGCCGTCGTATTCCCGATATTCAAAGGTTTCCCGCCCTAAAGATACGGAAACGGAGTGCCTTCTGCCTGCCTTGTCCACCACCGATTGACCGGCTTGTTCCAGGGTTTTAAGGTTGCTTTGAATTCGTTCTTTTGCCTCTTTTTTGTCGGAACAATCCGCTAAAAGAGTCCCGGTACAGTTCAAAATTTCGTCCCGTACTTGAAGTTTCAACGCCTGTTCCTCGGCACTGTCGTCAGCTGCCCGAACGTGGAGACGGAGGATTCCGTCCATCGCTGCGGCCTCTTCTTTCGCCGTCGACAGATCCGAAAGGAAAAACGCTCCAAAAAACAAAATGATTGCCGCTGCCGGAATGAATAAGAATTTTTTCATGATTCTGAACCGCCTTTTTTTGATATGTATCCGGCGCGGTCTGTTTTTAGTATTTGCTCATTTTTTTCTTTTTAATCAAACCCAATGAAAGGATTTTCCAATGCCTTTGAAATCTGTCTTTTTTGATTTGGACGGAACCCTGCTCCCCATGGATCAGGATACCTTCGTTCAAAGTTATTTCGGTCTGCTTTGCAAGAAAATGGCGCCCTTCGGGTTTGATCCCAAACAATTGGTAAAAGGAATTTGGGCAGGGACGGAAGCGATGATAAACAACGACGGCTCCTGCACCAACCGGGAACGCTTTTGGAACGTTTTTCCTGCCCTTTGCGGACAAGAGGTGTTGAATCATGAAAAGACTCTGGAGGATTATTACGCCAACGAATTTCAGCAGGTGCAAACCGATTGCGGTTTTACCCCCGATGCCGCAAAAACGGTGAAGGCGGTCAAAGATCTGGGGTTAATTCCCGTCCTTGCTACAAATCCCATTTTCCCCTCTGTTGCCACGGAAAGCCGGATTCGCTGGGCAGGATTGAATCCCGGCGATTTCGCCTACTATACCGTATACGAAAATTCTACTTACTGTAAACCCAATCTGAAATATTATCAAGAGATTCTTGACCGTCTGAATCTGAACCCGGAAGAGGTTCTGATGGTTGGCAACGACGTAGGGGACGATATGGTTGCGGAAGAATTGGGAATGAAGACCTTTCTTCTTACGTACGATCTGATCAATAAAAAGAACGAGGACATCAACCGTTGGCATCACGGCGGATTCGAGGAACTGTCTGCCTACGTCAAAGAACTTGTCCAATAACGTATTAAACGCGGAAGAAAATTTCTTCCGCGTTTTTCAATCGTTTGGAACATTGATTCGTTCCTTGATCAATTCATCGGTAAGCCGAATGATTTCAGGTGCAAAGGCTCCTTTCTCTTACGTTTCCAGCGAACTCAAAGCCGTCGGTCCGGGCATTATGATGTCCGATACGGTAAGATCGAACAAATTCTTATCAACAGCGTCGTAGGCTTCCGTCCTCTCTGCCACGGTTTTTAGCTAAAAATATTTTGCCATGAATTTTAGTGAAAAAAGAATATTTCTCACGGTTTTTCAATACAATTCAATATAACCAATAATCGGGGAAAGGTGATTCAAATGTTTATTTTTTCGACAAAACTGACAAAAACAAAGATTTTGACCATCGCGCTGGTCAGCGCCTGTTTGGTGCTTCTGCTTTTGATTTCCCTGCCCACCGGAATCAAGGCATCAAAAGACACCGTAAAGGGAGAAACCAACGAGGAACGCATCGAATACCTGCAAACCTTTGGGTGGCAGGTGTCCAGCGAGCCGGTAGAAGTGGTAAATATCACGATCCCGGAAGAATTTGATGCGACGTACAACGAATACAACGCGTTGCAGATCAGTCAGGGATTTGATCTGAGCAGTTATAAGGGCGATGCGGGAACAAGATTTACTTATACGATCTCAAATTATCCAAACCAGACGTCAGCACAGGTTTTGGCAAACATCATCGTCATCGACGATCAGATCGTGGCGGCAGACGTCTCCAGCGTCTCGGCAGGGGGATTTATGCATACCTTGCAGATGCCTGAAAAGTCCAATTCTGAAGCGGTTGATACGGAATCGAACTCCACGGGGCTGACCAAAGACGAAATGCTCAACTCCCTGGGCACCGGCTCGAAATAATACAATTTTACCCTTGACATCCTCCCGATTAAGTGGTATAATATTCTATACTATAGAATGCTATGCTTTTCTATCGGGAGGATTTTTCATGAAGCGCACTTTTGCATTCTTTCTGTTTACTCTTTATTTGATTATATTCTCCGTATCTTCTTTTGCAAATACGGCGGATAAGAGCGAATTATCGGCACTTTTAAGTGAGATTTACGACCCCTCGGAATATACGGCGCAATCCTATCAACCCTATCAAAATGCGGTCAACCGTGCCGTTGCGATTTACGAAAGCGACACTGCAACCCAAGAGAACGTAACTGCCGTCACCGCAGAATTGAAAGAGGCAAAAAAAGGATTGGTCTTGATCTTAGACCGGGAACCATTGCTCGATTACGTTGACAGAATCGACGAGTTTCTTTCCGGCGCTAATTATGATTTGACTGCAGAAACGATTCAGATCCTGACCTCGGTAAAAGATGAATTTCTAAAGCTTTACGAAAGCGAAACCCTCACGCAAGAACAATTAGACGCCGCGAATACCAAGTATAAAAATGTTGTTGAGACCGCAGAAACCAGTAAAGAGGTCAAAAAGTTTTCGGTGGAAGATGCGGACGAAAACGTAATCGTCCCCTCGAAGGTCATCAGCAGTACGCAAGGATTTGGACGGGTAACGACGATTCGCCTGACGTTATTAATTCTCGGTTTTGGATTGATCCTTTTAGGATTTGTTGCTGCGTTTCTCTACTTAAAACCTCCGAAATTTTTGAAATGAAAATATTACAAAAGGACCGTCCGCAATAATTTTTATTGCGGACGGTTCTTCAGATAAAAAAATTAGAGCGAAATAAAACGACTCAGATACTCAAAGATTTCGACACCGCCTTGTATTCCTTGCGCAAAGCCAACCCAAAAAGAGAAGAAGTTGATCACCGAAAGAATAGAAAGAATCAATCCGGGAATTGCCATTCCCTTTCTGGTTTGGGATTTCAGACCTTTGACCGAGAAAACAATACCTACGATCCCTGCAGGAAGTCCGATGCAGCAGCAGACCATGGAACAAATTCCCAAAATCAAGCCCACAAGAGCGTGACCGTCGGCAGGGTTCTTTTTCTCTGCGGTGCTTTGGACGTTCGGTTCGACCTCCGTCACGATGGGTTGCGTTACACTGTTTTCTATCGGTTGGACTTCCGTTTCGATTTTTGTTCCGCAGTATGAACAGTAGGATTGACCTTCTTTTAATTCCGCGTTGCAAACTTTGCATTTCATAATAAGTACACTCCTTACAAATATATTTCACATTGCCATTATAGCATTTAATTCCAAAAAAGTCAATAGAATAAACGAAGAAACCAGGTCCAAAATGAGACCTGGTTTCTGATTGGTGACCCGTAGGAGAGTCGAACTCCTGTTACAGCCGTGAAAGGGCCGTGTCTTAACCACTTGACCAACGGGCCGTTTGGTAGCGGAAGCTGGATTTGAACCGGCGACCGTACGGGTATGAACCGTATGCTCTAGCCAACTGAGCTATTCCGCCATAAGCTTGCCGCTTCATCATTCGGCGCTCGAATATTATACTACATTTTCGACACTTTGTCAATGGCGATAATGTGACATATTTGGAACGAAACTGTGAAGCGGTGTTTTTTATTCGTAGGTCTGTTCGTCGAGATAGGTTGAGAAAAGATCCGCCGTGTAAAACAGTAGTGTCTCCGGGTAATCGGTGTTTACTTTTTGTAATAAGGTGCGGTATTCGTAATCCTCACCGCCGTAGGGACCCATGTGGTAATAAATACACAGTTCTTCTTGAGGAGTTAAACGTAAAAAGGATTGAAGCATACGGATCGAGCGGTAAGCGTGAGGCAATGGGGGAGAGACAGACTTTGTGTTGGACCAAACGTCGACCTGTTCCCATTTTCCGTTGATTTTGCGGTTTCGTTGCTCCAATACGTAATAGTTGCACTTGCAGATATCGTGGAGCAGCGCAATCAGAATAATACTGTCTTCCGCAAGTTCGATTCCGCGCAGATCCAGCAATTTCTTGAAACTTTCATAAACGTTCAGCGTATGGGCGAGCAGTCCGCCGATGCAGTTGTTGTGATATTTTGTCGAAGCGGGAGCCGTGTAAAAATCAGTTTTTGTTTCCAAATACTCAATCAGGGACTCAACGCCTTTCCGTTCAACGGACTTCAAAAGATCCAGGAAGACCTTCTTATTTTCTTCCATTGCTTCCGGTTTATACATGGGTAGCACTCCTTATCTCTGTCTCGTGATGCAGATGCCAGTGGGCAGCGTTGCAAAAGTATATCCTTGTTCTTTGAGTCCGGAAATGATTCGGGAGAGGGAGGTGTTCGCCCGTTTATTGTCCGTAAAAAGAACGACGCAGGTCTTGTACGTGGCTTTCAACGTCTTTTCCGAACCTTTCAGCGACGTGGATACAATGGTATCTACATCGGTTTCCGTTGCATTTTTGGAATCGACCGACCAATCGTTGACCATAAAGCCTTCGTCTTCTAAACGGGCAAGAACCTTTGGAAAAACGTCTTCGCTTCCGGTGTAACGTTCAAAGAGAACCTCTGCCGTCGCCGTTCCTCCCGGCATGCGTACGAGGATCGGAGATTCTCCGGTTATTTCTTTTACCATGTCTCTGCAGGCGTAAAGATCGGAAAAATAAGCATCTTCGCTGGAGTAGATCTTTTTAAGATCATCGGAATAAGAGCGGATCCCGATTTTGTGCCCGGATTCCCATGCGGTCTTCAACGCGGCACGCAGCGATTGGCTGGATTTCAGGTTCGTCCCCACGACGAAAAAGGTGCCTTTGAGTTGGTTTTTATTCAGAGTTTCGATTACGTCCACGGTATTGGACGAAAAACCTCCGTCAAAGGTCAGAAACGCAGTCGGCGTCGTTTTGTAATTTTCCCGGCTTTTTAACTGCGATAAACGGTTTTCCGTTTCCGCCTTTTGAACGGTAAGTTCGTTTAACTGTTTTTGCAGGTTCGCTATGTCTTGGCGGTAGGTCTCGGTTTTTTGTATTACGTCTTCAAAACCGCCGATATTCTCAATGGCGGTTTTTTCCTTAAAACAACCGAAAATAAGAAGGAGAGACGCCAACGCAGCAATAAAAGTGACAAAAACGCTTGTAAATCTCATATCGCCACCTCAATTTCCGCTTAGGGAAGAAATCTGTTGATTCAGTTCGTTGATTTCTCTCAAGATCGTGTCAATTTTCGACTCTAAATCACTTTTCTGCGTCTTTACGTCATTCAATTCCTGCATGACGGTTCCGTATTCTTCGGGGCGGGATTTGTTTTGATTCCGCAGCCCGGTGTATCGGATCAACAGGACGATCATCAGAATCAGAAAGAAAAGAGCAATTCCGGCAAAGATCAGATCGATCTTTTTTTCACGCAGAAATTCGTTCTTTGTCGTGTTTTTCCCTCGTTTCATTGGGGATCCTCCCTTTTGTTGTAATGTTCTCGTGAATGGGGAGATTCGTTTTCTCTACACCATTATAACATATTTTTTTTCGAATTTCAAGTCTTTCTTCTCACTTTCTCAAAAATCTGTTCCCGAGGAGATAATTGTGACAAAAAACCGATTTTATTTCGAAAAACATTGACAAAACCCCGGAAATAATATATTATAGATATGTATATGTTAAATTCACCGAATTTTCAAATACAGACAAAAAAACCGATAGGAGGTCGATTCCAATTAACACCACAGAAATTATTATCACGGTTGTCGCCGTTGTAATAGCCGTTATCGTTGGATTTTTCATCGGCATGATTTACCGCAAAAAGATCGGTGAAGCAGCCATTGGTTCTGCCGAGGAAAAGGCACGTAATATTATTAACGACGCGATTAAGACTGCTGAAACCAAATCCAAAGAATCCTTGATCGAAGCAAAAGAGGAAATTCACCGCAACCGCACCGAAGCGGATCGGGAGATCCGTGAACGCCGTGGGGAACTCCAGAAGATGGAAAAGCGTCTCGTTCAGAAGGAAGAGATGCTGGACAAACGGGAAACTTCTTTTGTAACGAAGGAAGAAAATCTCGACCGTCAAATGAAAAAGGTCGAGGCTTTAGAGGTAGAAAAAGCCGGAATCATTGAACAACAGCGTAAAATGCTGGAACAAATTTCTTCCATGACTGCGGATCAGGCGCGGGCATACTTGCTGGAGAGTCTTAAAAACGATCTGAAGCATGAATCCGCCGCTATGATCAAGGACATGGAAGCCCGTACCAAGGAAGAGGCGGAAGTTCAGGCACGCGAACTGATCTGTCGTGCTATTCAGAAATGCGCTTCCGACCACGTTGCAGAAACTACCGTTTCTTCGGTCACGCTGCCTAACGATGAAATGAAGGGACGCATTATCGGACGGGAAGGACGTAATATCCGTACCCTTGAAAATCTCACCGGTGTCGATCTGATCATTGACGATACCCCCGAAACCATCGTTCTTTCCAGTTTTGACATGGTACGCCGGGAAATTGCCCGCATCGCCCTGGAACGTTTGATCCAGGACGGTCGCATTCATCCCACCCGGGTCGGCGATATGGTTGAAAAAGCCCGGAAAGAAGTGGATCAGGTCATTAAAAAGGAAGGGGAACGCGCCATCTTTGAGACCAACGTTCACGGGATTCACCCGGAATTGATCCGGTTGCTCGGACGTCTTCATTACCGTACTTCCTTTGGTCAGAACGTGTTAAATCACTCTATTGAGGTCGCTCATTTGTCCGGAATTCTTGCCGGAGAGTTGAAGATTGACGTCAACGCCGCAAAACGCGCCGGTCTTTTGCACGATATCGGGAAATCCGTCGATCAGGAAACCGAAGGTTCTCACATTTCCATCGGCGTGGATCTTGCCCGGAAATATAAAGAGAATGAAAATATCGTTCACGCCATTGAAGCTCACCACGGCGACGTGGAAGCAAAAACCGTTCTCGCCGCTATTGTTCAGGCTGCTGACGCGATTTCTGCCGCCCGTCCCGGTGCCCGCCGCGAGGATATCGAAAATTATATCAAACGCCTTGAAAAACTGGAATCTCTCGCCAATGATTTTAAAGGCGTGGAACGCACCTATGCCATTCAGGCAGGTCGTGAGATCCGCGTTATGGTCCGCCCCGAGGATATCAGCGATGATGATATGGTCATTCTTGCCCGCGATATTGCAAAACGCATCGAAAGTGAGTTGGAATACCCCGGTCAGATCAAAGTGCACGTCATTCGGGAAAACCGCGCCATCGAATACGCAAAATAAATTTTAGAAATACAAAATTCTCCGAAGAGTCTTGATCCTTCGGAGAATTTTTTTCTTATAAATAAAGTCGAAAATCTTTTTTACCCGGTATGCTCTTCTTTGACAAATTCCTCTCCGGTTCTGCGGTATAATGAATGTGGGAGGGACGATCATGACCGTATATCCGGATCTTGCATTTTTTGTGGGATTGATTTTGCACGGAGCGGTATTTCGGTTGGGACTCTTACTGTTGGATCTTCGTCGTCCGCCGTGGATTTTTTTCATCTGTACGTTTTGTTCCGGAATATCGTCGGCAATGCTTCTCATTCCTTATATCCCACCTCTTTTTCCAATCCTGATCGGAATTGGGGGAGCGGGAATTCTCTTTTTGGGAAAATCGGTTCAAGGTACGATGTATAACCTTTTGACCTGTTTTTGTGTTACGGTTCTGTATCTTGGAGGAGTTTTTGTCTTTTCCGGAAGCTTATTTCCCATTTCTTTACGGTTTGATTCTTCCGGTGGACACTTTTTACTTTCTTTTTTTGCCACCGTTATTTCTGCGGTTTTGTCTTTTCTTTTCGGTCGTATTTTGGTAAAAATCCAAAAAAAACGGAAAGGTAAGATCTACTGTGATTGCGGTGTCTCAGTGGGGGGAGCTGTGATTCCCTTTCGTGCATACGTGGATACCGGAAATTTCTTGAAGGATCCGGTCAGCGGATTTCCGGTGGTGATTCTTGAATTTTCGTTATTACAAAAAAAACTCGGTGCTGATTTCCCGAAACCGATGACTTACGAATTTGCGTCGTACTTTGGTTCCAAGGCAAGGGTAATTCCTTACCGCTCCGTTTCCGGAGACGGTCGGATGTTGTCTGCCTTCGTTCCTGAGTTGTTTACCGTGAACGGGGTTCCCCAAAGGGTTGTAATCGGGGTTTCAGATCGCAAATTGGAGAACCGGGGGCGTTTTTCCGGAATTATCGGTCCGAATTTAACAGAAGGAGAATAGACGATGAATTTTCAATGTATATTAAAGAAAATGCTTCAGCTGATCAAAGGTGCAACTTTCGAAGAGAACGGTATTTTTTATATCAACGGAAGTGACGTATTGCCCGCTCCTTTGTCTTACGAAGAAGAGCAAGCGCAGTTATCCCGCCTGATCGTTGGGGACGTTGCCGCCCGCGATACTTTGATTGAACATAATCTTCGTCTTGTGGTGTATATTGCTCGCAAGTTCGAAATATCGACCCTGACCTGTTCCATTGAGGACCTGATTTCCATTGGAACGATCGGACTGATCAAGGCGGTCAATACTTATTGCCCCGGGAAAAATATCAAGCTGGCAACTTACGCGTCGCGGTGCATTGAAAACGAAATTCTCATGTATTTGCGAAAGACCGGGAATCTCCGCAATGAAGTTTCCATTGAAGAACCGTTAAACATTGATTGGGACGGAAATGAACTGTTACTCAGCGATGTTTTGGATTCCGGGGGTGACGAAGTTGGGAAAGAGATTGAACGGGAAGACGAAGCATCTTTGCTGAAAGCCGAAGTCAGCCGTCTGTCGGACCGGTCCCGCCGGATCATAGAATTGCGATACGGTTTTTCCGGAGGAAGAACCTACACGCAAAAAGAAGTTGCCGATCTTCTTGGGATTTCACAGTCTTATATTTCCCGTCTGGAAAAAAAGATTTTGGGAAACCTCAAAGAGAAGTTAAAAGAAATCGGTTAATGAGCTCTTGGAAATGCAAGAATTTTATCAGGATCTTTGTATTTCATCGTATAAAACGTGTTGAAGGTTTCCGTAAACCTTGTAAAACATAAAGGCGTAAACTGAAATCGCTGAGGTACGTTGAGTTCTTCCCGGAGAAGCCTTTCTGTCTGAGGCGACCAGGAAGCCTCTAAAAACCGTAATATGGACCGTTCTACTATTCTCGTTGAATATCCGTATTTTTCGGAAAGATGTAGATATATTTTCTTTGCCCCGCCTCTGCGATGCAGGTCGAAATTAAAATACATCATATAGAGCGCTTCTTTCAACAGAGGCGCTCCTTTCATATTGCAATGAAATCCGCATTCCTGAAATATTCTGTCCAGGTTTTCCATTGTATTTTTCTGCAAAGGAGCTTTCACTTTGATGTAGTTATTCGTGGAAAGCTTCGGGATCTCCTTTGCCATGGAAAGATATTCTTCCGGGCAAACGTATTCTTTTTTAGGCTTTAATTCTTTCATTTGGTCTTGAAATCTCAAGGATTCCCTCGTAGGATAGACGGTGATAATATGGTAGTGGATCTGCGTTTGATACGCGAGGATATCTTGGGGTGAAATCCCGGCATCGCAGAACAGTTCCGGTTCGATGATCAGCGTTGTGGGGCGCAGTTGCTTCAGAATCGCAAACAGATCTTCTGCCCGCATGGAATGGGCAACGTTATTTTTCCCAAATGTCAAACGCATCGTTAGGGAAACCGGAGTAATGTATTGAGGATTCATAAAAATTGCAACGCGAATTTTCTTTTTCATTGCCGTCTTCTTCTTTCATCAAAATATTTTCTTATTTTACCATTTTTTCCCTTTTTTGTCAACGGTGGAGTTGACAAATCGGTCTGAAGATAGTATAATAATAAAAAAACACAAGGTGTAAATTGATGAAAAAAGTTAAGATTACCGTGATGCGACGTTCTATTTATCCGGATTTGATGGAGCTTTACGAAAACCCCATCGAGCATGCCTGCGATATGAAGATCGGGCAGGTATTTATTGCAAACGGTTGGGAAAGACCGGAGGGACTTTGCAACACCGCATGGGAATGTATGTCCCATTTCGTTATGGCACTTGCCCACGGTGGTGGAAATTTTTATAACGGTTGGATGAAAAACGAAAAATCTGCGATGATTTCTTGCAACGATGGATTTCGCCCGGTCAGTTATCTTTTGGAAGCAATGGATGAGGAAGCGGAATAAAGTAAAAACCGCCGAAGTCGGCGGTTTTTGTCTGTCACGTCTCAATTTGTCTGCTCAAAATTTGTGCGGCAGTCGCCAATACTTTTACATCGGATTCTCCCGGTGCATTTCCCATGTCGGGGATCAGCATAACGATGGCTCCGATGGCATCTCCTTCCAATAAGATTGGATTAATGATCCCGGAGTATGCTTTTTCCAGGTCTTTGCACAGCGGTTTGCGATCTTCCCCGATCTTATACACGTATTGTCTGCGTTGTTCGATCATTTCTTCCGTATCCGATGAAATTCGCTTATGGAGAAGTTCCCGCCGGGCGGTTCCCGCCGCAGCAACGACCATATCTTTATCCACTACCACCACGTTGTTCCCGGTTATTTTTGCCACGGTTTCCGCATAGTCCGACACCGATTCGTCCAGTTCTCCGATGGGGGAATACTTTTTGAAGATAACGCCCCCTTCGCTGTCCGTGAATATTTCCAATTGTGCCCCTTCCCGAATGTGCATGGTTTTGCGGATTTCTTTTGGGATTACGATTCTCCCCAAATCGTCAATTCTTCTAACTATTCCTGTTGCTTTCATATTATATAAAATCTCCTTGCTTTACAAATTTGTACTGTTAGTATCTGTAAAACAAGGGAATTTATACTGTGATTTCTCAAAAAGAAAATTAACTGAAATTAGGGATTTTGAGATTCAAACAACCATTGGTTGTGTGTATCTCTTTACAAGTTATTGTTTTACTGCTTTCGTTTTGATATAATAAACTCAAGAACAGAAGGCCTGCTGTCAAATTTAAGGAGGACTATCTAAAATGAAAGATATAAGCATTGCTAAAAATATCATTGCCTTGCGAAAAAATAAGGGTATTACCCAAGAACAGCTGGCAGAAGCACTAAATATATCTGCGCAAGCGGTTTCTAAATGGGAAACTGGAGCATGTCAGCCTGACACATTAACCCTGCCTTTAATAGCAGAGTATTTTAAC
>JAZNDV010000014.1:0-7448 GCA_045588285.1 Eubacteriales bacterium | reverse complement strand
ATCGAAAGGACGTTTCTTTCATGAAAAAATATAAAAGATTTTGGATCGTATTTTCCTCGGTTTTGTTGACGGCAGTAATCTTTTCCGGAATTGCCCTTTGGCTGATGCCGCCGGCACAGGAGACGCTGTCTCAGTTCGGCTCGACGGGGACGGAAGTCCGGCAAATTCAGACGGCGCTGAAGAGGCAGGGGTATTATACCGGTTCCGTGGACGGAATCTACGGTTCTGCCACCCAATCCGCAGTGCGGAAGTTTCAGGCGGCAAAGGGCTTGACGGTAGACGGTATTTGCGGAAGCGCCACCTTGAGCGCCTTGGGGATCGGCGGTTCTTCTACGGCGTTACGCCGGGGGTCTACCGGAAGCGGGGTTCGGCAGGTGCAGCAACGGTTGTTGAATTGGGGTTATTATTCCGGCTCGGTGGACGGGATCTACGGATCAGAAACGGAAGGGGCAGTTCGGAAGTTTCAGCGGAATAACGGACTTGCCGCCGATGGGATCTGCGGAGTGAAGACTTTGTCCGCGATGGGGCTTTCGTCTTTGGCAAGTTCTTCCCACACCGCCTCGGCCAGCAACGGGGACGTATATCTTTTAGCACGGATCATTTCTGCAGAAGCCCGGGGGGAATCCTACCGGGGACAGGTTGCTGTCGGGGCGGTGGTCATGAACCGGGTGCGGTCTTCTAAATTTCCAAATACCTTGGCAGGGGTTATTTATCAAAAGGGTGCCTTTACCGCCATCGACGACGGTCAGTTTGATCAGCCCATCGCGGATTCCGCTTATCGGGCTGCCCGGGAAGTTCTGGCAGGGGCAGACCCCACCGGCGGTTGCCTGTATTACTACAATCCTGTCACGGCAACGTCGAACTGGATTTATTCTCTTCCGGTAAAAATGACTATCGGAAAACATCGGTTCTCCATGGGGAAATAAATGTAAAATGTAAAGTAAAAAATTAGTGAAACGAAGCCGTTTTACTTTTTCGTCTCCACGATCTGTCTTATTTTTCTCCGCTTTGAATATCTTTTCCTTTTGCCGCATAAAGTGAAACAGAAAAGAACGGAAAGGAAAGTGTTCGGAATGGACAAAGAACGATTTTTGCCGGAAGGAACCTTCGGAAGAACGGAACATTCTCTGGCAACGTTGGAAAAGGCGCGGGCATCGGGGAAAATTTTGGAAGCGAAGGCAATTCTTTGCGACAGCAGCCATAACCTCGTGGTTGATTTAGGGGATCTGCGGGGGGTGATCCCCCGGGGAGAAGCTGCGTTGGGAATTCGGGAAGGAACGGTGAAGGACATCGCCATTCTTTCCCGGGTCAATAAACCGGTATGTTTTAAGGTCACCGATTTTTTGCGCCGGGATCAGGTTTCCCGATGTTGCGATGCTCCGGAAGTATTCCGTCCGGGAACCCTTTCCGATCCGGTGGCGCTGCTGTCCCGCCGTGCGGCGCAGCAACAGGTCCAGGAAGAATTGCTTTCCCGGGTTCGCCCCGGAGATATTTTAGATGCCCGGATCACCCACATGGAGTCTTTCGGAGCCTTTGCAGATATCGGGTGCGGCATCGTCGGTTTGATCTCCATTGAAAATATTTCCGTCTCCCGTATTGCACACCCCCGGGATCGGTTTGTGCGGGATCAGGCGGTGAAGGTCGTCGTTAAGGAGATCGACCGGGAGAAAAAACGCTTCGTTTTATCTCACAAAGAACTGCTGGGTACGTGGGAAGAAAACGCCGCCCGATTCGACGTTGGGCAGACGGTCTGCGGAATCGTCCGGTCGGTGGAGGATTACGGAATTTTCGTGGAACTGACCCCAAATCTCGCCGGGCTTGCGGAATGCAGGGAAGGGGTTCGTCCCGGTCAGCAGGCTACGGTCTATATCAAGAACATCATTCCCGAAAAAATGAAGGTAAAATTGAGCCTCATCGACGCTTTTGACGGAGAGCCGGAATCCAATTTACAGTATTATATTACGGATTCCCACGTGGATCGCTTTGTGTATTCTCCCGAAGGGGCTTTGCGGCGGATTGAGACAATCTTTACATAAATGTTGCAGATTTTTTCTTGACATTCCGCATTTCTTATAGTATTATAAATATAGTACGTATGCAATCTCCCGTCTCCGGTCTCCGGGGACGGGTCCGGTTGTTTTATTATAAGGGAGGAATGGTTCTGGACCGTTTGCTGAAACGTTACGTTTTCATTGAATTATTTCTGGGAATTGCCGTGATTGCCGCGGGCTTTTTCTTTGGCGGTTCGATACTGCCGGCGATAGGCGCTTGTATGATCGGTTTGGCGGCACAATGCGCCGTTTGTTCGGACAAGCATCAATGGGCGGTCGTCTGTTTGGGGGTATTTTCTCTTCTTGCCTTGGGAGGAAGCGGAATTCAGGCGTTCTTTCATCTTACAAGCCTTTCCCGATACGAGGATTCCACCTCTTCTTTGACGGTGCTTCTCGTTCTCGCCGTGGTAATTCTCGTTCAAAACTTTTTGGCTCTGCCCGTGGAAGACCGTTTCGATCTGGATGTCTTGCGCCGGGGAATTTCCCGGACAGTGGGCTTTTCGGGGATCGGCTTCCTCGGAATCGTTTTGACTTATCTTTTGTCTTACGCTTTTTACGGTTCCGCGGTATCCGCCCTTTTAGAAGGGGAGACGGTGCAGGATTTTCATTATTTGGAAGGGGTTTTTGCCCTTGCGATGGTTTTGACTGCTGCCCGGGAAGTTCTCCGGGGATTTTTGGGAAAAGAACGGACCTTCGGGTCTTTGCAGGAGGAAGTCCAAGATGAAACAACTTAACCTCTGGAAAAACGTACTTAATCTGTTTTTGCGCTATATCATGATCTGCGTGTTCATGTTTATGTGCGTCGTGCTGATTTCTTCCAACGCTGCCCTTTTGGGCCCGATCTTCGGGGTGTTTTATTTCGCCGCCCTGATTTATTATTTCTGGTTCACCATGCGGACCGAAGGAGAGTTGGACGTCAATCGGGTGAAGATCGGGCAAATGCCCCGTTTTCGATTTAAGGGTGCAGTGTGTGCTTTGATTTTAGTGATTCCTTTGATGATTATCAACATCGTTCCCAATTTCTTTCCGGACCCCGTTCCCGCGGAATACCAGGCGTATTTTACCGGAGAGTCAACCTATCTTTCCGATGCGGACAATTTTAATCAATCGCTTCGGGAACATTCCGGGAAGGAAGGCTATATTTCGGAAATCACCTTTGATGACAAGGGACAGATCCTTCACATTACCTATGAGGCAACCAACGGTTATACCGTTCTTTGCGACGGAAAGACCCAAGATCAGAATAAGATCTACGCCGTAACTTCGAAAGAGGTCACCGACGAAGCAGGGGAACCGATCAAGGTCTATTATACGGCGGACGCAACCTTGACCGATCCGCAAAAGTCTGCGTTTGAGGAATGTAAAAACGCCGTGGACGATATTGCTGCCGTGATGGGAAGTTATCCCCACTGGCAGAAGATCCTGTCTGTGGTGAAGGCTGTTTTTGTGATTGCTCTGCAGTATTTCTGTACGATTTTTGCGGGAAGCAATCCGGTGTTGAATTCCGTGATCTACTGTATTTGTCTGCTGGTGTTGTGCGTTGCCGCCCAAGCGGGATATGAAATGGGATACCGTAATATCGTATTGCTTCGGAAAAAGAAAGCGACAATCGATTCCAAGGCGGGAGATTCTGTGGTGATCCAGCGTGGAAACGGCAAATTCGGAGAGAAGGAATAATGTCCCGATTTTATTCGGATTCTAAAACCGAAACGGTTTGAAAACAAAATAATTTTCAGGACACTGATGAAGGATTTTCCACGTCGGTGTCTTGTTTTTGCGGTTTAATATACGGAGATTTTGAAATATGCAAAAAATGGAAGTGGCAAATTCTCTCTTTGTGGGTAAAATAGTCTCTGAAAGGAGGCTGATATGCCTTGAAAAAGACAATTCAAATACTTGTTTTGGCACTTCTGATCGGGTTGCTTACCGCGCTTCCTCTCTCTGCTCAGAAGACAGATTATCAGATCGGAGAATCGGAGGGCGGACTTCTGAACGACGGAAAACTGAAAGACGCGTTTCAGAAAGCCGTGGACAAATTTGAAGAATGGATGTATGAAGGAGTTCCTTCCGGGTACGTGACCAGGGAAGGGGATTATTATCTCCAGAAGTATTCCGACAAAAACAATCAGAACGCCGCCATCTACGTAGGTCCGGATTACGGTTCCTACGTCCTGCGCGGACCGATCTACGACCAGTTGGATTCTATCGGCGGACTAAAAACTTTGGGACGCCCCGTATCCGACGCTTACGAGGTCGACGGAACGTGGTACCAGAATTTTGAAAAGGGATATGCTACCGTGACCGAAGATTCCGGCAAAGCGGTCTTTACCCAGGGAGTCCACGTGGACGAGAAGGGAAAGACGGTTCCCATGAGCGTGACGGACAATTCCGCCGATAGCGGAAGCGGATCCAGCGGAAGCGACGGCAGTATGACGACCACCGATACCGACACTTCCGGCAATACCATGTCTTCTCCTTCGGAGATGATCAGTGATGTTATGGACGACGTGGAAGATGCCGCACCCCGTTGGGGCATGTGGGTATTTATTATTCTGCTTCTTTTGGCGGTTGCGATTTTGGTGATCTATTGGTTCCTCAAGAAGAAATAATCCGTTTATCCCTGTTTCCTCGGAAGCAGGGGTCTTCTTTTTGTTTGATCCGTTCTTCCCTTAATGTTCACAAAAATGTAATTTTTTTCTTTTTCCCTGCCCTTGCAAAGCAAGGGGGATTGTGGTATAATATAGAATGGAGAAAATTGGAGAATCTTTCTCTTTGAACTCTAAACCGATATGCGATTCAAAATTTTTTCAGGAGGATATAAGTCAATGAAAGCTCAGGAAAAATTCGCTCAGATCGATGCGCTTCGCACTGAGATCGAGCGTAAACCCTCGTCTTTCTCCGGGAACACCGCCCGGGATCGGTTGGCGATGCTTTTTGATGAAGGAACCTTCGTTGAAGTCGGCACCTTCGTCCGTCAGCGCCCTACCGAATACGGTGCTTCCCAATCGCCCGAAGGGGTGGTTACCGGATACGGTGCCGTGGACGGCGTTTTGGTCTTCGCTTTTGCGCAAGATCCTGCCGTCAATAAGGGTGCGGTCAGCGAAATGCACGCCCAAAAGATCAAAAACATCGTTTCTATGGCGATGAAGGCAGACGCCCCTGTCGTCTCTTTTTTGGATTCCTGCGGAATGCGGGTCGGGGAAGGGATCGATGCCCTTTCCGGCTATGGAGAGATTCTTTCCCTTTGCAGTGAGATACAGGGGATCATTCCCCACGTTTGCGTCGTCAACGGCGTTTGCGCCGGTGCGATGTCTTTCCTTCCCGCATTTGCGGATTATACGGTCATGCTGAAGAATGCGGAGCTGTTCCTGTCTGCCCCTTCCGTAGTTCAGGCACGTTTCGGTCAGAAGACCGGAGATTCCAACGCCGCCTATGAATCGGGTCTGGCTTCCGTGGTTTGCGATACCGACGAAGAAGCCGTCGCTGCGGTCAAAACCTTTTTCAACGCCTTCGGCGGGGTTGAACCCGGAGATGACATGAACCGTCTGACCCCTGAAATTGCCGAGTTGATTTCGGCAGACGGGTACGACGTTGCTTCCGTGATCGCTCAGATTGCCGACGACGGTGATATGGTAGAATTCTCTGGCGGATACGCTCAAAATATCGTTACCGGTCTGATTCATTTGGACGGTACGCCCTGCGGGGTTATCGCAAACAACCCTGCCGTCGAAAACGGGGATTTGAACGCTGCCGCCTGCGACAAAGCCGCGAAGTTTATCGAATTTTGCGATAATTACGATATTCCCGTTATCACTTTGGTGGATACCAACGGTTTTGCGGTGGAGGTCGGAGCGAATATCTCTGAATCTGCCCGTCTCGTTGCCGCTTACGCCGATTCCGACGCGGTGAAGATCACTCTCATCACCGGCCGCGCTTACGGAGCCGGATACCTTTCTATGGGTGCCAAACATACCGGTGCCGACGTGGTCCTTGCTTATTCCACCGCCCAGATTGCCGCGCTTCCCGCGGACACCGGTGCCGTATTCCTGGGAGATAAGACCGTTTCCGAATCGGAAAACCCCGTTCAGACCCGAAGCGAATTGATTGCTTCTTACGGTGAGACGATGGCGTCTCCCTTGCAAGCCGCCCAGCGGGGATACGTTGATGACATTATCGACGTTGCCGCTACCCGCCAGTTATTGATCAGTTCGCTGAATCTCTTCTTGCAGGAAGGGGATCGGTAATGAGGAATTTCCTTGCTTATTCCACCGACGTTCCCGGGGATATTCTCGGTCAGATCACATACGGCTTAGGTGTCACCGCCATCGGCGTTATCATCGTTTTTACCGTTCTGGTCTTGATTATGTTGGTAATTTATTTGTTCCAGGGGATTTTTGGGCATAAGTCCAAAAAGGTTTCGGGTACTGTTGCGAATCTTCCCACCCCCAAGGCAATGCAATCCCTTTCGGTTGCTCCCGCCCCCGCTTCGGGCAATACGGAAGAGATCGTCGCCGCTATTGCCGCAGCTACCGCCATGGCGCAGGAAGAATTGATCGTGGTCCTGTCTGCTGCTGTTGCTGCGCAGGAAGGTTGTGATCCGGCAACTTCCCGGTATCGCATTCGCTCCTTCCGCCGTATTTTGTAAATTAAAATTCAAAAATAGAACTGAAGATCGAAAGGAATTACTATTATGAAAAAGTATAACATCACCGTTAACGGAACCACCTATGAAGTTTATGTCGAAGAAGCAGGCGTGGTTGCTTCCGCTCCCGTAGCCGCTCCCGTCGTTGCTGCACCTGTTGCTGCACCTGCTTCCGCACCCGTTGCTGCACCTGCTCCCGCAGAAGCCCCCGCAGCTGCTCCTGCCGCAGCTCCCGCCGATGCAGAACCGGTCAAGGCTCCCATGCCCGGCAATATCATGAAGGTCAACGTAAAAGTAGGCGATGCCGTGAAGAAGGGTGACACGCTGTGCGTTCTCGAAGCCATGAAGATGGAAAATGATATTAAAGCCGGCAGAGACGGTGTTATCGCTTCCGTTCACGTAAACCAGGGTGCTACCGTTAATACCGGAGATCTGCTGGTTTCTCTTTCCTGAGTTCCTTCCGGAAAATCTTAGGAAAGGATCTATCGTATGACCGAAATTATCGAAGTCCTGAAAGGCTTTGCGATGGAGTCCGGGGTTGCTCAGTTCTTTGCGGAAGGCGGCTGGAAAAACCTGATCATGATCGGGATTTCCTGCGTTTTGATCTACCTTGCGATCAAGCATAAGTTTGAGCCTTTGCTCCTGCTCCCCATTGCCTTCGGAATGCTTTTAACCAATCTGCCCATTTCCGGGTTGATGCACATGGAGTTCTTTGAGGGCGGTGCCGTCAATATGGGTGAGATCATCGCCCACGG
>JAZNDV010000013.1:0-2309 GCA_045588285.1 Eubacteriales bacterium | reverse complement strand
TCTTGGGTCAGATAAATAGGTTGGGACATGATAGAGTCTCCTTTTATAATGTTAAAATTGATAATAAAATCCGTAGTTAATTAGCCGTTGACTTGCATTTTCAGTTGGGCCAACGCCGCCTGTAATTGGGGGTCGTCGGACTCGTCAAGGGCATAAAAATATTTTTCTTGTTCTTCGCTTAACGGAACCGTCTGATCCGGCTCCAAACCGATGCCGTGATAATTATTCCTTGCCTTGGTCAGATAATGGAACGTGGTAATCTTTACGGCAGAATCATCGGAAAGACGGAAGGTGGTCTGACCGATTCCCTTCCCGTAGGAGCGGCTTCCGATCAAAATAGAACCGTTCACGTCCCGCAGGCAAGAAGCCATTAATTCGCTTCCGCTGGCAGAGGATCCGTTGATCAGAACCGCCATAGGAACGTCGGTTTTCGGATCTAATTCCGAGTAAACGATCTGTTCGGAATTTTTGTACCGGATCACGACCATTTCCTCGCCTTTTGGAATAAGGAGCTCCAAGATATTCTCCACCGCGTCCAAGCTTCCGCCGAGGTTATTGCGAAGATCAAAGATAAACCCTTTTGCACCTTGGGAAAGAAGATCATTCAAAGCCTTTTGAAATTCATCTGCCGCAGGTATGGTAAAGGAGTGAATCCGGATAAACCCAACGGAGCCGATCATACGGTAGGAAACGTAAGATTGTACGAAATCTGTAAAAGTAACGGAAATTTTTAATACCTCAGTACTTCGTAAAAGAGTAAAAGTCAAGGATTCTCCTACCTCAAGGTGCATTTCTTCCAATACTTGATCATAATCTCTTCCAATAACGGAAATACCGTTGATTTCAGTAATCAGGTCCCCCGCCCTCAAACCGGATTTTTCTGCGGGAGAATTTCCGAGAACACGGCGGATAAACAGACCGTCTTCAATCGTTTGAGCCGATTGAAGCGTGATTCCGATCCCGGAGAAATGCCCTTCGTTGGAGGCGAGTTGAGATTCGTATTCTTCCTTTGTCCAGAATTGCGTGTAGGAATCGTCAAGCCCGGAAAGGTAAGCGTTAATTGCGGCTTTTTCCGCTTCTTCTTCCGAAAAATCAAAAACCGCATGATGATCGATCAGGCTTTTTATTTCAGAAAGAGTTTTTGAAAATTGGCTTTTCGGATCGGAAAAAAGGAATATCCCTGCCGTGAGGGAAAAGGTTAAAAGGGCGGTTATCACAACCGAAATCAAAACCAAAAAGTGTTTTTTCAAAGAGGAATCGCCTCCGATACAAAAAGGAATCGATTCGGCCTTGCGAAAAAAGCCGAATCGAAACAACGTTCATCAGGAAGTTCCGAGTTGGGTGCGGAGCAATTGCAAAGCGGACTGCAACTGATCGTCATCGGCGGCAGCAAGGGTAAAAAAGCCGCTGATTTTTTCTTCGGGCAAAGCAACGCTGACGTCGGGCGTAATGCCAGCCGCATTGAATTGTGTCCCGTTCGGGGTAATATATTCGTAGGTTGAAATGTGAATGGCCGTTCCGTCTGAAAGAGGGATATCCCGCTGTCCGACACCCTTCCCGAAAGAAACGTCTCCGACGACAGATGCGGTTCCCGTATCCTGTAAAGCACCGGTAAAGACCTCAGCGACATCCGAAGTAGCAAAATTCTGCAAAACGACAATCTTTTCATTCAAATGAGCTTCGTCGGAATAATAGGCGGTTTGTTCTTCTCTGCTTAATTCTTTGACGGAGCACATGATTCCTGCCGCCATAACTTTATCCAATACGTCTAGGGCAGACGAAAGGTCTCCCCCGGCGTTGAACCGCAGGTCAAGAATCAATCCTCTGGCACCGGCGGGGCGTAAGGTTTCCACGGCGGCAGAAAATTCCGAAACGGTGGAAATATCAAATTCATTGATAAACAAATATCCGATCCCGGATTCCAACAAACGATACTGAACCGTTTCGGGATCAAATACAGTACGGGGGACCGACAACGTGATGGGAGCACTTTCCCCTTCACGTGTGAGAGTAAGAACGACTTCTGAACCTTCCGCGCCGGAAAGAGCAGCGACGGCATTACGGTAACCTAATTCCGTTACGTCCGTTCCGTTGACGGAAATAATAATATCTCCGGTCTTCATTCCTACAGTTTGGGCAGGTGAATTCTGTTTTACGAAATCAACCGATACTCCACCGGAATTTTTATCGAAGGCAGGTCGGATCCCAATTCCGACACTGGAAGATTCCGCGGCGTTGGAAGACAGGCGATAGTTGGTCTCATTCAGGTAATAGGAATATTTATCGTTCAAACCGTCCACATAGCCTTC
>JAZNDV010000012.1:0-15201 GCA_045588285.1 Eubacteriales bacterium | reverse complement strand
ATGCCGGTGGGAATATGCTTGATGCGGACGGCGGAGTCGGTCTTGTTGACGTGCTGACCGCCGGCGCCGGACGCCCGGTGACATTCGATCTCCAGATCTTCTTCCCGGATCTCAATGGACTTATCGTCCTCAATTTCGGGCATGACTTCCACGGAAGCGAAGGAGGTTTGCCGTCTTCCGGAAGCGTCGAAGGGAGAGACCCGAACCAAGCGGTGAACCCCCGATTCGGACTTCATATACCCGTAGGCGTTGGGACCTTCCAGCATAAGGACGGCGGATTTGATTCCCGCTTCGTCTCCGTCCAGCATATCAATGCACTTGACCTTGAATCCGTTCTGCTCGCCATACCGGGAATACATACGGAATAACATCAGCGCCCAATCCTGGGCTTCGGTTCCGCCGGCTCCGGCGTGAAACGTGAGAATGGCGTTGGATTTATCGTATTCTCCGTCCAAAAGCGTATCCATGGTCAGTCGTTCGATGGTCTTTTCCAACTGTTCGGTCATGGAAACGATTTCCGTTTCCGTCTCCTCGTCACATTCTTCCATCGCCAGTTCCACTAAGGTAGTTGCGTCTTCGTGCAACGAGACCACCGATTGATAGGACGCCAAAATCCCCTGCTGGCGCTTCTGCTCCACCAGAATCTTTTGGGATCTTTCCATGTCGTTCCAGAAATCGGGGTCTGCGGTGATTTTTTCGTACTCCGCAAGAGCCTCTTTCACCGGCTCGATCCGCATGGCACTTGCCAATTCCTTGATCTGCTCCTCGATTTCCATGAGCTTTACGCGATAGTTATCTAAAATAATCATACAGTTTTCCTTTCGGGAAGGGGTTGGTCTTCTTTCTTTTTTCCCGAGAAAAAAGAAAGAAGCAAAGAAAAAAGCGTAGGCACGGCAAATACTTTGCCGTGAAATTGATCTTTCTTACACTCTTTTTCGGCGGAAGTATTTTCTTTCTTTTGGGGCTTTTCTTTCTTTTTTCACGAGAAAAAAGAAAGAAACAAAGAAAAAAGCGAAGGCTGACGCAATTCTTGCATCAGAAAAGAAAATTCTCTTTTCTTTTCCCCGGCGAATGGAATTCGCCGAACTCAGCTTTTCTTTCTCTTGGTTCTTCTCTTTCTTTTCGCGAAAAGAAAGAGAAGAACACTGAAATCTCTCTTAAAAATACAGCTTTTCGTTCAGGTATGCAACCACGTCGGCGATGGGGAGACGGATCTGTTCCATGGTATCCCGTTCCCGAATCGTCACGCAGCCGTCGGTTTCGGTCTCGAAGTCCACGGTGATGCAGAAGGGGGTTCCGATCTCGTCCTCTCTGCGGTAGCGTTTTCCGATGGACCCGGCTTCATCGTAATCCACGTTGAAATATTTCGCCAGCATTTCGTAGACTTCCCCTGCTTTGCCGGACAGCTTTTTGGACAAGGGCAATACGGCGGCTTTGTAAGGTGCCAGGGCAGGGTGAAGTCTCAACACCACGCGGGTGTCGTTCTTCTCTGCGTCCACCACCTCTTCGTCATAAGCGTCCACCAAAAACGCCAGCGCAACCCGGTCGGCACCGAGAGAAGGCTCGACTACGTAGGGGATATAATGTTCGTTGGTTTCCTGATCGTAATAGGTCATGTCCTGCCCGGACGTGGTCTGATGGGCGTTCAGGTCAAAGTTGGTGCGGGAAGCAACGCCCCACAGTTCTCCCCAACCGAAGGGGAAGACGAATTCAAAGTCGGTGGTAGCATTGGAATAGTGGGACAATTCTTCCGGATCGTGATCCCGAAGGCGGAGGTTTTCTTCCTTCATTCCCAAAGACAACAGCCAATCCTTGCAGAATTGCTTCCAATACGCAAACCATTCCAATTCGGTTCCGGGCTTGCAGAAGAATTCCAATTCCATCTGTTCAAATTCCCGGGTACGGAAGGTGAAGTTGCCGGGGGTGATTTCGTTGCGGAAGGATTTTCCCACCTGGCAGACCCCGAAGGGAAGTTTTTTCCGGGTGGTGCGGGCAACGTTATTGAAGTTGACGAAGATTCCCTGTGCCGTTTCGGGACGCAGGTAGACTACGTTCTTTGCATCTTCCGTAACTCCTTGGAAGGTCTTAAACATCAGATTGAACTGACGGATATCCGTCCAGTTGTGCTTTCCGCAGGTGGGACAGCAGATGTTATGCTCTTCCACGAATTCCTTCATTTCCCCTTGAGACATGGCGTCCACCGCCTTGCCCAAGTCATACTTGTTTTCGGCACACCAATCTTCGATGACTTTGTCGGCGCGGAACCGTTCTTTACATTCCTTGCAGTCCATCAGAGGGTCGGAGAAGCCCCCTACGTGACCGGAAGCCACCCAAGTTTGGGGATTCATCAGAATGGCGGCGTCCAGACCCACGTTGTAGCGGTTTTCCTGAACGAATTTTTTCCACCACGCCTTTTTCACGTTGTTTTTGAACTCCACCCCCAAAGGACCGTAGTCCCAGGTGTTGGCAAGTCCGCCGTAGATCTCCGAACCGGCAAAGATGAAACCCCGGTTTTTACAGAGATTTACGATTTTTTCCATGGTCTTTTCAGTGTTCTTCATAATATTATTCTACCTCACAAGGGATTATTATTCTTGGGTTTCCGTATTCGGTTCCGTTTCTTCGGAGAGCTCGTCTTCCCCGGTCTTCGGAAGAGGTGCGATATTCATAACCTTCGTGTCCGCCCCTACCCGCATAATTTTAACCCCGGAAGAGGTTCTGCGGTAGACGGGAACGTCTTCGACCCGGATCCGGATCAAAACGCCGTCGGAAGAAATGATGACCACGTCGTCGTTATCGGTCACTGCCTTCGCTCCGGCAATCAGCCCGGTTTTCTCGGTGACGTTGTGGCAATGAACCCCTCTGCCGCCCCGGTTCTGAATCTTAAATTCCGAGAAGGGAGTCCGCTTACCCATACCGTTTTCGGTGACGATGAGAAGATTTTTATCTTCTTCTGCCAAGATGGACGAAATAATTTCATCGCCCTCGTCTAACTTTATCGCCTTGACCCCGCGGGCGGTACGTCCTACGACGGAAACCTGATTTTCGTCGTAGCAGATGCCCATACCGTTGTGGGTAATAATAAGAATACTCTTCGTTCCGTCGGTCAACTTGACGGAAACCAGTTCATCGCCCTCGTCCAGATTGACGGCAATCAACCCGCCCTTGCGGATATTCTTATATTCGCTCAACCGGGAACGCTTGGTAATTCCGGCTTTGGTAATCATATTCAGATAGGTGTTTTCCTCGTCGATCTCCCCGTACAGCGGAATCATGGCGGAAACCTCTTCCCCTTGATCCAACTGCAACAGGTTGACGATATTCAACCCCTTCGCCTGACGGGAAGCCTCGGGAACTTCGTATCCCTTGATCTTGAACACTCTGCCCTTGGTGGTAAAGAACAGAACGGTGGCGTGGGTGGAAGCGATAAACAGTTCTTCCACGAAATCTTCTTCTCTCGTGGACATAGCGTTGATGCCTCTGCCGCCCCGGTTCTGAACCTTATATACGTCTTCCGGCTGGCGCTTGATATAGCCTCGGTGAGACATGGTAAAGACGCTGGTCTTTTCTTCGATCAGATCTTCGATGTCGATTTCGTCTTCCACGTCTTGGATCTCCGTCTTCCGCTTGTCGCCGAACTTATCCCGGATCTCCAGCAATTCTTCTCTCAGAAGCGCCTTCAGTTTTTCGGGATCTTCCAGCAGACCCAGGAAATAAGCGATCCGCTGCTGCAGTTCGTCGAATTCCGCCTGGAGTTTTTCCCGGTCGAGCCCCTGCAACGCCTTCAGACGCATATCCAAAATGGCTTGGGCTTGAATTTCGTCCAGATCAAACCGTTCCATCAACCGCTGTTTCGCATCGTCGTAAGCGGTACGGATAATACGGATCACTTCGTCAATGTTGTCCTGGGCGATCAGCAACCCTTCCAACAGATGGGCGCGTTCTTTTGCCTTTTTCAGGTCGTGCTGGGCCCGGCGGGTAAGCACTTCCTTCTGGAAGGTCAGATATTCTTCCAGAATCTGCTTCAAAGACAGGATCTTCGGCTGTTTTTGATCGTCCACCAACGCCAGCAGAATCACGCCGAAAGAAGACTGAAGCGCCGTTTGCTTGAACAACGTATTCAAAACCACTTGGGGGTTTGCGTCTTTCTTAAGTTCGATGACCATGCGCATTCCGTTGCGGTCGGTTTCGTCCCGCAGATCGGAAATGCCGTCGATCTTCTTTTCCTTGACCTGATCGGCGATGGATTTGATCAACTGGCGCTTGTTGACCTGATAGGGAAGCTCGGAAACGATAATGCGGACCCGGTCTTTGTTGAATTCTTCAAATTCCGTCCGGGCACGAACCACCACCTTGCCCCGTCCGGTAGCGTAGGCAGCGCGGATTCCCCGGCGCCCCATAATGATGCCTCCGGTGGGGAAGTCGGGACCGGAAATATAATCCAGCAGATCCAAAACGTCGATTTCCGGATCGTCCAATACCGCGACGGCAGCGTTGATAACTTCCGTCAGATTGTGAGGGGGAATGTTGGTCGCCATACCGACGGCGATCCCGGAAGACCCGTTGACCAGCAGGTTGGGGAAGCGGGAAGGGAGAACCCGGGGTTCTTTCCGGCTTTCGTCAAAGTTGGGATCCCAGTTGACCGTCTCTTTGTCGATATCCCGCAGCATCTCGTTGGACATTTTGGAAAGGCGGGCTTCCGTATAACGGTAAGCTGCCGGGGGACCCCCGTCCACGGAACCGAAGTTCCCGTGACCGTCCACCAACATATAGCGCATCGAAAAATCCTGCGCCAAACGAACCATCGCGTCGTAAACGGACGTATCGCCGTGGGGGTGATATTTCCCCAACACGTCACCGACGCAGGTAGCGGACTTTTTGAAGGGTTTGTCTGAGGTCAGCCCCGATTCGTACATGGTATACAGAATCCGGCGGTGAACCGGCTTCAGACCGTCCCGAACGTCAGGCAACGCTCTGCCGACGATGACCGACATGGCGTATTCGATATAAGATTTTTCCATTTCCTCGACCAGGCGGCTTTCGGTGATCACCTGATTGGGAAAGAGAATATCTTCGGGCTTGTAACTTCTATTGTGAGCCATTTTCTTTTCTCCTACTATTAGAAATCGAGATTAACCGCGTATTGAGCGTTCTTTTCAATCCATTCCTTCCGGGGTTCGACCTGTTCGCCCATCAGCACGGAGAATACTTCGTCTGCCCGGACGGCGTCGTCCAAAGTGATCCGGCGCAGCGACCGTTGTTCCGGATCCATGGTGGTATCCCACAGTTCGTGGGCGTCCATTTCACCCAGACCCTTGAAGCGGGAAATTTCGATCTTGGCGTTGGGGTTGTCTTCTCTCATTTCGGCGGAGACCCGGTCCCGTTCCTCGTCGGAATACGCCACCCGGACGGTTTTGCCCCGGGTGATCTTATACAGAGGGGGAACGGCGGAGTAAACGTGGCCGTTTTCGATCAACGGTCTCATATAACGGAAGAAGAAGGTCAGAAGCAGGGTGCGGATATGGGATCCGTCTACGTCGGCATCTGCCATAATAATAACTTTGTGATACCGAAGCTTTTCCAGATTGAAGGTTTCTCCGATACCTGCCCCCAAGGCAATGATGAGGGGCGAAAGTTTGTCGTTGCCGTAAATTTTATCTACCCGGACCTTTTCCACGTTGAGCATTTTTCCCCACATGGCAAGGATCGCCTGGAACCGGGAGTCTCTTCCCTGAATGGCGGAACCGGCGGCGGAGTCTCCTTCTACGATGTAAATTTCACAGAGAGAGGGATCTTTTTCGTTACAGTCTTGCAATTTATCGGGCATCTGTCCCGATTCCAACCCCGTTTTGCGGCGGACGTTTTCCCGGGCTTTCCGAGCTGCTTCCCGGGCGTTTTGGGCGTTCATGGCTTTGTCGATGATGGTGCGGGCGACGGTGGGGTTTTCTTCTAAGAAATCCGCCATTTTCTGCATGATCATCTGATAGACCACCTGGCGCATTTCGCTGTTGCCCAGTTTGGTCTTGGTCTGACCTTCAAATTGGGCTTCCGTCAGCTTGACCGAAATCACGGCGGTCAACCCTTCCCGGACGTCTTCCCCTTCCAACAGCTGATTGCCCTCTTTGATGATCTTGCGGGCTTGGGCGTAGTTGTTCAGAACCTTGGTTAACGCCGTTTTGAATCCGACCTCGTGCATACCGCCTTCGGTGGTGTTGATATTGTTGGCAAAGGAAAGAATCAGAGGAGCGTAAGAATCGGTATATTGCAACGCAACTTCCGCCGCGTTGTTTTCATTGGAAACGGAAATATGGATCACGTCGTGCAATCCTTCGCTCTTCCGTTGATTATTGAGGTATTCCACGAAGGATTTTACCCCGCCCTCGTACTGAAGGTCGGTGACGATGGGTTCTTCCCCCCGCTCGTCGGTGAAAACGATATGGATCCCGCCGTTCAAAAACGCCTGTTCCCGCAAACGCTTCAGAAGAACGTCGTATTCGTATTGCAACGTCTCGAAAATTTCATCGTCCGCAAAGAAAGTAACTTCCGTTCCGGTTTTATCCGTATCGCCGATGATCTGAACGGAAGCTTCGGGCTTCCCCCGGTTATAGCGCTGAAAATGAATTTTCTTTCCGTCATGAACCCGGACTTCCATCCATTGGGACAGAGCGTTTACCACCGACGCACCGACGCCGTGCAATCCCCCGGAGACTTTATATCCTTCGCCTCCGAATTTTCCGCCGGCGTGAAGAATGGTATAAACCACTTCCAAGGTGGAAATTCCCATTTTTGGGTGGATCCCCGTGGGAACGCCCCGGCCGTCGTCTTTGACCCGGATAATATTGCCGGGTAAAATATTGACGTGAATGTTCTTACAGTACCCCGCCAAGGCTTCGTCTATGGCGTTATCCACGATCTCATACACCAGATGGTGCAGACCCTGAATGGACGTGGAGCCGATATACATTCCCGGACGCTTCCGGACGGCCTCCAACCCTTCCAAAACCTGAATCTGGGTTTCGTCGTACTTCGCCCCGGTGGCAGGGACGTTGTTCGTCAGTTCACTCATAATAATTCCTTTCCGTTTATATATGTGGTTAATTTCCTGAGGTGGGTGTTGTTTTTTTTCTTTTCAGGAGAAAAGAAAGAAAAGAACCAAAAGAAAGAAAAGCCGAGGCTGACGCAATTCTTGCGTCAGATATTTATTTTTACTTTTGACATAATTTTGTATTTTTTATTTTTCGATTCTTCCTTTGAGCGTTGCGGAAGAAAGTTGGGACAGATAAACGGTTTGTCTTCCTTGTTCGTGGCATACGATAAAGGACTTGGGCAATTCGTAGCCGGCGGAAACCACGGCTCCGGATTTTTCGGCTTTTGCCAAAAATTCCCGGGTCTTGGGACCGTAGGTGGTCTTATCCAGGTCGAAAATCCCCACGATGGTTCCGGTATTGATCAAATATCCCGAACCGATATGGAGCATCATACCCCGGCTCATTCCACGTTTCCTCCTTTGATGCGGAAAATGTTTGCTTCCGCAAAATCCCCCGTATCTTCACAGCAGGACAAAATAACCTGTCTTCCCCGGATCCGCTCCACAATGTAACTTCTCCGATAGGGATCCAGTTCGGAAAATACGTCGTCGAAGAGCATGATAGGAAATTCTCCGGTTGCTTTCCGCAGCAGGTCCGCCTCCGCCATTTTCAACGCCATCACTACCGACCGTTGCTGACCTTGGGAAGCGTAGATCTTGGAATTTTCTCCGTTGATAAAAAGATCGAAATCGTCCCGATGGACGCCGGTAGACGTATGCCCGGACAAAATATCCTTTTCCCGATGGGATTTCAGGGCGTAGAAAAATTTATCTTCCAAATCTTCCGGATCCCGTGCCGGCATATTGCAGACGGTTTTATAGAGAATATCCAGTTTCTCTTTCCCGCCGGAGATCTCGTCCATGACCTTTTGGGCAAAGGGAGCCATTTCGGTGAGATATTCGTTTCGTTTCCACGCAATGCGGGCGGAGAGGGCGGCGATTTTTTCGTCCCAGATATCCAACGCCGATTTCGCGTCGATCCGTTCCCGGTATTGCTTTAACAACGCGTTCCGCTGTTGGTGGACTTTATTGTATTCGTTCAACACCGTTAACATGGAAGGGTCGGTCTGACATAGTGCCAGATCGAGAAATTTACGCCTTAATTCCGGCGAACCCTTCACCAACGACAAATGATCCGGGAAAAAGAGAACCGCCGGAAATTGCCCCACGATCTCCCTCGGACGGACGGCGACGTTATTTAAGAATATTTCCCGCCGTTTGTCGTCGTAAAATTTCATCACCGGACGGTAGATTCTTCCGTTCCGTTCGTATTCTCCGTAGATCGCCGACCGATGTTCTCCGATTCTGATAAAAGGTTTATCGTCGTTGACCCGAAAGGACTTGCAGGCGGAAAACAGCCACAACGCCTCGATCACGTTGGTCTTCCCTTGGGCGTTATCCCCAAGCAGAATGTTTACTCCCGGCTCAAACTGAAAATCTTGGTACTCGAAATTTCTGAAATTTTGTACTTGCAAAGATTTTATAATCATAGTTCACCTTTTCTGTTCTTTTCTTTTTCAAAAATGAAAGAAAAAGTCTGAGTCAACGCAATTCCTGCGTTTTAATATTTTTCTTTTTATTCCGGCGAATGTAATTCCCCGGAAACTCGGCTTTTCTTTTCGCTTCCTCTCTTTTCTTCTGAAAAGAAAGGAAGAAAAATCAAGACTTCAGGTGCATCGGGGAAAGCAAGAATATAAATCTTTCTCCTTCGGTGGGGGTTATTTTCATTAGCGTATTGGGTTTGTTCAGTCCGATCATGATCTCTTCACATTCGGCGGCGGCAAGAATTTCGAGAATATATTTATTATTGAACCCGATTTCCAGATTTGCCCCGTCGATGGTAGCTTTGATCTGATCCGTCAAGGTATTTCCCGTCGAAGACCGGCAGGAAGTGACGATAGAATCAAATTCAAAGGAGAAACGGACGGGAATCCGGATCTTTTCATTATTCAGAAGAATGGAAGCCCGTTCCATCGCCCGTTTTAATCCGTCGATCTTCAGCGTTGCCGCCGTGGTAAACGACGTGGGAAGAATCCGTTCGTAATCCAAGAAATCTCCTTCCAAAAGCCGGGAGATGACCACGGTATTTTTCAATTCAAAAACGATCTGCCGTTCTGCCAAAGAAATGCGGATCATATCGTCCCCGTCATTCTTTAGCATACGGTTCAGTTCGGTAACGGTTTTTCCGGGAACCACGAACCGGAAGGGATCTCCTTCGTAAACGTAAGGTTCTTTGCGAATGGCTAATTTATATTGGTTCGTTGCTACCAGCTGTAACTCTCCCTTTTCCACCCGGAACTGAGTTCCCTGTAAAATGGGAGTGGCGTTATTTTCCGAAACGGCAAACAAAGTCTGACGAAGCATGGAAGAAAGCATTCCTTCCTTTACTTCAATGGTTTTATTTTCCTGAATCATAGGAAGAACCGGAAATCCGGCAGCGTCAATACACCCGATGACGAACCGGGCGGTAGCGCAGGAAACCGTCAGATTCAGATGTTCGTCCATTTTGAAGGATACGGTATCGTTATCCATTGCCCGAAGAATATCTCCGAACATTTTCGCGTTGACTACGAAGGTCCCGCCTTTTTTCACCTCTGCCGGAACTTCGGTTTCAATTCCCAAAGAAAGATCGTAAGCAATCAATTTCATACGACCTTCTTCGTAACATTCTACCAAAATTCCTTCCATGACGGGAGACGTAGCCTTGGGAAGGACGGCTCGGGAAACGGTGTTGACCGCTTCTAACAGCAAATTCTTTTCACAGGCAAAGATCATAATCGTGAATTCCTTTCAGATTGTTTCGTTCGGTGGGGGGTCTTTTTCAGGAGAAAAAGAAAAAGCCGAGGCGACGCAATTCTTGCATCGGGGAAGTGGGAAAAAAATGCGCCGCTCTTTCTTTTTACGACAGTAAGTAATAATTATGTAGTAATCGTATTAGGGGCTGTGGAAACTGTGGATTGGGAGATTTTGGGTGCATAATTCAAGAAAAATTACACCGCCTTGCAACGTTCACAGTTTTTGGACAAGAGTGGACAAGTTTTTTTCGGGGGAAGGGGGTGTTGAAGGGGTGGAAAGTTTTATCCAATGCTTTTATAACTTTGTGGAAAAGGGAACGTTATCCACAGAAAGTATTCCAAGGACTGTGGAAAAGATTTTCTCTCTTCTGCTATTACTAAGTAGAAAAAAGAGTGAAAAGCGGAGCGTTAAGTGAAGCTCTGAAAATACAAGCCGAAGGCGTAGTATTCTTAGAGAAGGAGAACTTGTGCAGGGAGCGAAGCGGGTCGCAGAAGAAGGAACCTAATATATTTCCGGCGAATGGAATTTGCCGAAATTCGGCTTTTCTTTCTTGGTTCTTTTTTCTTTCCTCATGAAAAGAAAGAAGAACATCACCTCGGGCTCTTATTTTTCCCGGATATTTTTAATGATATCGTCGATGCGGAGTTTCAGATTGGAGTTCATGCGGATCTTATATTCCACCCGCTCTATGGCGTGGTGAACGGTGGAGTGATCCCGGTTCCCGAACTGTTTTCCGATTTCCGGAAGAGACATGGGGGTAATTTCCCGCATGATATACATGGCGATCTGCCGGGCGTTGGTGATCTTTTCGATCCGCCGGGACGAGCACATTTCGTCAATGGTAACGTCGTATTCCCGGGAAACTTCCAAAAGAATTTTATCGATCACCACCGGCAGAGGCTGGTTTTCGTTGGTGATATCCCGGATCGCCGATTGGGCGATCGCCATATTCGGGGTGGATTGGGAAATGAGCCGGTAAGCCATCATCTTTTTCAGTACCCCTTCGATCTGGCGGATATTACTCTTGACGTGCTGGGCGATGAATTCCACCACGTCGTCGGAAAGCTCCATTTTATAAAATTGGCAACGCTGGCGGATAATTGCCGCTTTCAGTTCGAAATCCGGCTGTCCGATCGAGACGATGACCCCCGATTCAAAACGGGACCGGAGACGGTCGGTCAGGAGTTGGATATCTCTCGGGGGACGGTCGGAAACCAGAACGATCTGGGTATTTTCTCCGTAAAGGGTCTCGAAGGTATGGAAAAATTCATTTTGCGTTGCTTCTTTTCCCCCGATAAACTGAACGTCGTCCATCATAAAAAGATCCACGGTGCGGTATTTATTCTTAAATTCCGCTTGCGTATTATTTCTTACTGCGTCAATAAATTCGTTCGTAAAATCTTCACTGCGGACGTACATACAGTTTCGGTCGGGATATTTCCGCTTTACTTCGTTTTGGATCGCGTAAAGAAGGTGGGTCTTTCCTAACCCGGAAGCTCCGTATATAAACAACGGATTATAGGCACCCGACGGATTTTGTGCTACTGCCATACAGGCAGCGTGGGTATGGCGGTTGGAATCCCCTACCACAAAACTGTCAAAGGTATATTCCGGATGGACGATGGACGCGGTAAAACTGGAGATGGGATCAATTTCTTCCTTTTTTTCTTCCTCTTCCGGTTTATAAGCGGCGGAACTCCGAGCATTTTCTTCCTGCGTAATAACGTTAACGTCAATTTCAAACCCGACGACCTCTGTCATAGCCGCGGCGATCACGTCCTTATATTTTGACATAACGATATCCCTTTGAAATGGAGAGGGAGAGATCAAAAGGGCGGCATCGTCTTTGTATGCCACGGGTTCCAAGGTTTTGATCCACATATCCAAAGCGTTTTTGGTTACCATTTCCTGTAACTGGATCAGCGTTTGTTCCCATACGTTACGAAAGGTCATAGAAGGTTCTCCTGTCCCGGCTTGTCCTAAAAGAAGGTTTACCGTTTTATAAAGATAAATAAGATAGAATATTAGATAAGTTACTATCATAATAACATATATAAATAAGATAATCAAGAAAAAAACCCGAATTGTTAAAAAAAGTTCCGATTTTTTTTTACTTTTCCCTTGACAATCTCACGTTTTTCATATATAATAATGAAAGAAATCGGCGCAGGGGAAGTATGCCCTTGCCGATGCAACCACCCGGAAGGAGGGAAAAACATGGTAAGAACCTATCAGCCGAAAAAGCGTCAGCGTAAAAAGGAACACGGATTCCGTAAACGTATGAAGACTGCAAACGGACGCAAAGTGCTCGCCAGAAGAAGAGCGAAGGGCAGAAAGCAACTGACCTATTGATGAGAACCACACAAATCATCTGTGAAAACCGTCTTTTCCGCCGTCTTTACAAAACCGGAGAAAGCGTAGTAACGCCTCTTTTCGTCCTTTATTTCCGTAAAAACGGAGGGGAGAAAAACCGCTTGGGAATCACGTCTTCTACCAAAATCGGAAACGCGGTTCAACGGAACCGCTCCCGCAGAGTTCTGCGGGAAGCCTACCGTCTTTTAGAACCGGAACTGGAACCGGGATACGATTTTATTCTGGTTGCCCGGACCCGGACTTCCGCCGTTTCCATGAACGCGGTGAAAGAAACGTTGCAAAACGTATTGGAACGCCAGGGAGCGATGCTGAAATGAAAACCGTCGCTCTGTGGCTTATCCGTTTTTATCAACGTCATATTTCCCCCTATAAGGCTCCCTGCTGCCGGTTTGTTCCCACCTGCTCCCAGTATGCCGTTCAAGCATTGGAAGAACACGGATTTTGGAAAGGGTCTCTATTGTCTCTGTGGCGGATTTTACGGTGTAACCCCTTTTCCAAAGGCGGTTACGATCCGGTTCCAACCAAAAACACAACAGGCAAACAATGAAAAAATCCTTTTCGGAGAATTTTCGATTCATTCCGCCGAAAAGGTTTTTTTGTATTTGCCCTCGTTCCGGACAGGCAACGGAACGGCGACGGGGCGGAATGGGTTCCGGCTCCGTGTAAAGGGTGCAGCGGCGCCCCCTGTAATGAAAACGAAACTCCCGACAACAGATTAGGAGAATCTTATGTTTCTTGGATTTTTTAGCAGTATTATGGACATCGTAAACGTCCCCCTGGGGCTGATTCTCCAGGGTATTTATTGGGTTTTGGGCAATTACGGCTGGTCGATTATCGTTTTTGCGGTTCTTGCAAAGGCGTTGCTTCTTCCCTCTTCCGTTAAGAGTCAGAAAAACCAGCTCCGTATGCAGGCGTTACAGCCCAAAATGAAAAAACTTGCGGAAAAATATCACAACGATAACCGAAATCCCAAATATCAGGAAGAATTGCAGAACCTATACTCCACGGAAGGGTACAACCCCATGTCCGGCTGTCTGCCCCAACTGATTCAGCTTCCCTTGATCTTCGGGTTGTGGAACGTGATCCGCCAGCCTCTGACCTATATTTGTAATTTTTCTGACAGTAACCTGTATAACGCCGTGAAGACCATCGTGGAATCGGGCGCGGACAATCCTACGGTAAACAAAATAAAAGAACTGTTTGCTTCCTTTATTACCGACGGTAAATTGGCAGAATACAGCGACAAATTGCAGAGCAGCCTGGATCTGCAGGAAATTTATATTGCCGACGCGATCAACGCAAACCGGAACACCATAGACGGATTGAACGAAGCGATTCAGCAGAAAAACGTTATCGGCACGGAATTTTTGGGGATCAATTTGGGAGAAACCGCTTCTGCCCACGGAATTTGGAGTTGGTTTATCCTCATTCCCATCTTCGCCGCCCTGTCTTCCTTCCTGGTTTCGTTCATCAGTATGAAGATGAACCGTAACCAGACCGATAAAAACGACCCCACCGCAAAGAGCATGAATATGATGATGTATACCATGCCTCTCCTGTCTCTGTGGATCGGTTATACCATGAACTTCGGCGTTGCCATTTACTGGATCGCCAACAACCTGCTTTCCTTGGTTCAGACCGTTCTTCTTCCCAAGTTTGTCAAGAAAAAAGAAGAAGTAAAGCCGGTGAAAGAGAAAAAATTAAATTACACCAAGATCGAAAAAATGAAGCGGGACGAAGAATTGCTCAACGGAGAACCCGTGGATAAGAAAAAGAAGAAATAAGAGGAATATTGTTTATTATGGAAAAGATATATAAAGGAAAAACCATCGAAGACGCCGTTGCCAAAGCCTGTGAAGAATTGGGTTTGACCGCCGACGATTTCAGCCAGGAAGTGATTGAATTAGGTTCCAAAGGCTTTCTCGGAATCGGCGCGAAAGAAGCGGCAGTAAAGATCACCTACACTCCCGACCCCTGTCAATGCGTGCGGGATTATCTGGAAGGACTTTTTGAAAAGATCGGCATCGAAGACGTTGCCCTGGATATTACCACCCAAAAAGAGACCGTCGTCATTCAGGTTACCGGAGACAACGCCAATCTGCTGATGAAAAACCGGGGAGAAGGCGTGGACGCTCTCCAGCTTCTGCTTTCCCTTATCGTCAATCGGGATTGCGGGGAATATTACAAAATTTCCTTCAACGTTAACGATTACAAAGAGAAGACCAAAGACCGCCTGGAAGCCTTGGCGATCAAAACAGCCAATCAGGTGGTCAAGAACCGCAGAAAGACCACCCTGCCTCCCATGACGTCCTTCCAGAGAAGGATTATTCACGCCAAGTTGCAGGATTTTGAAAAGGTCACTACCTATTCCGTGGGAGAAGATCCCAACCGCCGGGTCGTGGTTTCTTATACCGGAGAAGACGGTCCTGCCCCCCGTCCCAATCGCGGAGCCGGCAAAACAAACCGCAGCGACCGGGGACGCCGTGACGGAAACCGGGGCGGCAAGGGCGGATATTCCAAGCGGTCCAACGCTGACCGCAGACCCCGCCGGGAATACGTTCCCGAAGGGGAAGTTTATACCGGTCCCATTACCCACCTTCCCGGGGAAAAACTGTCCGGTTCTGCCGCAAAAATCCCCTCTTCCGCACCCGTGGAACAGGCAGGTACTTCCGCCTCTCCCGTCTCCGGCGGAACTCCCTTCAGCATGAATTCTGAAAACTGATTTTAAGAGAGCGGATTGAATCATTCAATCCGCTTTTCTAAATGCAAAATAAATGTTTGACGCAAGGATTGCGTCAGGGGCGGCTTTTCTTTTTGATTTTTTCTTTTCTCCCGAAAAAATGTGAGACCCAAAAAATTCAAGCCGCAGGCGTAGTATTTTTTGCTGGTCGATACTTTTGCAGAGGCAGAAAAAGATAATGCCATTGGATTTCCTCCTTTAAATA
>JAZNDV010000011.1:0-6351 GCA_045588285.1 Eubacteriales bacterium | reverse complement strand
ACCATATCCGGAATCATCATACACTCAACGGTAGGATCGGAAGCCGTATGTACAAACATAACGGTTTTGCTGAGTGCTCCGCCTTTTGAAAGAACATCCTTAAAATACAAAAAGTCGTCATATTTAAGACCCATACCGCCGAGAACGATCACGTCCGCTTCTGCCTGCATTGCAATACGGGCAAGAAGTTGGTTGTACGGCTCGCCGGAAATGGAAAAGATGGGCAATTTCTGAGAAACAACCAAGGTATTAAACATATCGATCATGGGGATATTGGTTCTCATCATTCGGTTGGCAAGAATCCGCTTGGTAGGATTCACCGAGGGCCCTCCGATGGGTTTCATATTTTCCGTAAGGGCTGGGCCTTTATCTCTCGGCTCACCGGAACCGTTGAAGATGCGTCCTAACAGATCTTCACTGAACGATACTCGCATTTCACGACCGAGAAAACGAACCTCATCTCCCGTGGAAACACCCTGACCGCCGGCAAAAACCTGCAGAGAAACAAGATCGCCCTCAATTTTATTGACCTGAGCCAAGGACTTGCCGAAACGAGTATTGATCTGTGCCAATTCCTTATATTTAACATCATTTGCTCGGACAGTGATCACGTTCCCGGTAATGGATTCGATTCGATTATATACCTTATTCATTCTCATTCACCGTCCTTTAACAGTTCTTCCGCCGATGCAGCCAATTTACCGCCGCCTTTACGGTGCAATTCATCAATCTCAGCTTCCGCTTTTTTGAACGCTTCGCTCTCGAATTCGGTATAATTCCAGTCGATGAATTTTTGACGCATACGGTTAAAGAAGCCTCTCGCATCATCTTTATTTTGAAGCGTGTAATTACTGCCTAAAATATAGACGAGTTTATCCGTAACGTAGCGCTGACGTGATTTTCCGCAGTTCGCCTCAACCAAATCGAAGGAATTCTGCTGCAAATAAACGGCATCGAGCATTTCAGATTTCAGATAGGTAACGTAGTCCGAAAGAGCTGTTCCCTCTTCTCCGACGACCTTCATCATAGAACCGATCTCGTCACCGTGATGAAGAATACTTTTACAAAAATCTAATTTTTCGCCATCAATAACACTGTTATATTTCGACCAAGAGATCAGCGGGTCAATGGCAGGGTACTTTCTTGCATCGGAACGCTCACGGGAAAGTCCGTGGAAAGCCCCCACAACCTTCAACGTTGCCTGGGTCACGGGTTCTTCAAAGTTCCCGCCTGCAGGGGATACGGTACCGCCAATGGTAACGGAACCGGTACTGCCGTCAGGCAAGCGGACGAAACCTGCTCTTTCGTAAAAAGCCGCAATATACGATTCAAGATATGCAGGGAAAGCCTCTTCGCCGGGAATCTCTTCCAATCTGCCCGACATCTCACGCATTGCCTGCGCCCAACGCGACGTTGAGTCCGCAAGCATAAGGACGTGAAGTCCCATTTGCCGATAATACTCGGCAAGCGTTACCGCAGTATAAACCGATGCTTCACGGGAAGCAACCGGCATAGAGGAAGTGTTACATATAATAATGGTACGTTCCATAAGGGAACGACCGGTTTTAGGATCGATCAGTTCGGGGAACTCCGTAAGCGTTTCAACAACCTCACCGGCGCGCTCTCCGCAGGCGGCAATAATAACGATATCCACGTCTGCATATTTTGATGTGGTATGCTGCAGTACTGTTTTCCCTGCACCAAACGGTCCGGGCGTGCAGTAGGTTCCGCCTTTTGCTACGGGGAAGAAAGAGTCGATCAGACGAACCTTGGTTTCCATCGTTTCAACCGGCGCCAATCTCTCGCTGTAGCATTTTACTGCACGCTTAACGGGCCACTTGAACGACATTGATACGGAGATTTCACGCCCCCGCTCATCAGAAACCACCGCAATCGTTTCTTTAACGGTGTATTCACCTTTTTCAACAATAGATTTTATTGTATAGTTTCCATGCAGATAAAAAGGAATAAAAATTTTGTGGATAAACGGACCTTCGGGAACGGTGCCGATGAATTCCCCTGCACGGACAATATCACCGACCTTTGCCGTCGGTGTAAATTCCCATTTCTTTTCCGGATCAAGTCCGTCTGCGTAAATTCCTCTTTCCAAAAACCAACCTGCCTGCTCTGCTAAAACAGGAAGCGGATTCTGAAGTCCGTCATATATCTGACCAAGCAACCCGGGGCCGAGATCCGCCGAAAGCATCTCTCCCGTAAATTCAACCGTATCCCCGCATTGAATGCCGTCGGTCATTTCATAAACCTGAACTTGCGCGACATTGCCTTTTATACGGATAACTTCACTCTTAAGAGTGGTATCACCCACGAAAACATAGCATATTTCATTCATGGAAACGTTGCCGTCAAATTCTACCGATACCAAGTTTCCGTTTATGCTTACTACCTTTCCTTTGTTTTCGGTCATTGTATTTCCCCCAGCCTATCTCCATTTAATATGGAGTTGTAAATATTTTTGTATGCCGCTTCTCCCGTTTTTGTATCGAACTGCCTTATACGGAGAAGCAGTTTTAACTTAAGTCCGTAATAGAAGATATAATCCTCAGAGAAACTATCCATGGGTCTTAGCGTTTCTAAGATCCCCAAACGGTAACGGTTCAGATATTTCTCCGCTTCCATCGGATTTTCCATTTCGATTGCCGTACTTGCCGCCTTAATATACTCCACAGGAAAAATTCTGTTTCCCGTATCAAAGTGTTTTTTCAGTTTCTCTGCCCGAACTTTACCAAGAGCAAACCGAAGATCTCTCTCGCTTTCGTTCCATGCGTCAATCAAAACGGAACCCGAGCTCTCAATATTTTTGGAAGGCGATAACGTGAGCTTCTTCATCATCTCCCGCAACCGTTTTCCTAAAAACCCATCGCAAAGCTCCGTAAACCGTTCTTCGGTAATCGGAATCGGAGCGTTTTCACTTATCCCATCCAAAGACGGCAGCTGCGATATGAAATAGTATTCAGCCATAGTTATTACTTCGCCTCTTTCAAAAGCTCGGTAACCTTAGGGCTAAGATAATTTGAAAGCATATCCACAACCGCCTCTGCCGAGTAATCGTAATATGCGCCGCCGTTATTTACGGCAACGCGGAAACCGCCGTCAAAATTATCATTTGCCTTAAGCGTGATACCCTTTAACATTTTTTCTTTAAGGGCTGCAAGTAAAGTTTCTTCCAACTTATTAAGGTCTTGCGTATTCAAAATCACCGTGATATCTTCTGCATCCGGCTTATTTGCCCAGTTCTCAACGATATTGATAATCAACCCAGCAAAGGCTTCTGATGAATATACCGCGGTAACGTTTTCTCCAACGATGGTTTTAAGTTCTCCCGTTACACTTTCTCTGAAGGAAATCAGAAGATTACGACCTGCCTGACGAATCGCATCCTCACTTGCTTTCGTCAACCGTTCAATTTCAGCTTTTGCACCCGCCAAGATCTTATCTGCCTGTGCCTGTGCATCAGCAATCATCTTTTCGGCGTCTTGCTTTGCCGCTTCGACTATGGCCTTAGCTTCCGCTTCAGCGGTTGCAACACCGTCCTTCTTGATCTGCTCAATAAGTTCCTGAAGTTGAACTTCCATAATTCTATCTCCTTTTTTTATATTTAGCATAATTTCCCAAATAAAAAATAAAATGGATGCAGCTTCCTCTGCAGACAGCTGTATCCATTCATCACCGTTAAAATCATTCGTCTCTTTTGTATTGTATCATACTTTTTTTATTTTGTCAAGACTTCAGGAGAAGAAATACACAAAAATTTCAATTATAGATCGTTTATTCAACAGAGTTGACAACCCCTGCAAACAACGGCAGATTCATCGTCCCGTCCACGATGAAGAAGAGAAACGGCCGGTCAAGGTAAACGATTTTCGGGTCTTCCTGAGGAGGCGGCGCAGAGGTACCGGGAACTTCCACTGCCGTAACCGCCGCTGCCCGGGTCCCCTTCTCGCCCACCTCAATATGGGTTTTGTGAAGAACCTTGTTGAGAAACAATTTTTTTTCACGCTCCATGGTGCCCATTTCGGAAAAATTCGCAGCCTGCCAATCAAAAGCGTCGGAAATCCCCATAGAGACCAAAACGTCCTTCAGTTCCACGGAATAGTCGTACGAGAATTTCGGCAATTTCGTTTTGACCTTGGTGTTTTGCACGTTGTTTAACACTTCAGAAAGCTTCTCTTCCGTCAAGGTCTTTGCAAAATCTTCCGCCGTCGTCCCCTCATCGGGCAGCAACGCCGCAAAGCGGAAATTGCTCCCTTTATACTCCTTGACAAACCCCACCGCTCCGTCCGTTTCCAAATAGGAATACAGCGTATCGTACATCATTTCCGCCTTTTGGCGTCTGCCGTCTGCCGTCGTGAAAATCCCGTCAGAAACCTGCCTCTGGTTGTAAACATTCTGCCATTCTGACTCAAAAACAAGGGCGTTGATCAAATACAACATCATATCAGAATCGATTTTTTCGACGATTTCATCAATCATACCGTCCGTATTTTTTTTCACCCAAGCGTTAATATCCTTCACCGTTCCTTCGTCAAAAGGCGTTTTGTAAGCGGACGCTCCATAATAATTTGCGGCCTTCTGAAGAAACGCGGGGTTCACCGTAACTTCTTCATTCCGAAACCAAACGGAATTTGCGATTCCCACCTCAGCAAATTTCGATGCCGTCAGAGATGCAGTATATTCATACAAGGATTGATTCCACACGTCCAAAGGAGCTCCCCCGGACAAAACCTGTAACATTTGAGATCGGGTCTCCCCCTGCGCCCCGTTGGCAGCCATGGATAACGCCAACGAAACGGACAGCGGAGAAATTAAAATATTTCTCCCATTCTCCTTCGCTGCAGTATTTTTCAGAAGTTCTACGGAAAACGTCATCTGCCCTTCGGCAAATACGTCGGAATCAAGCGTCACCGGAAGATCGGTGTCCGATTGCACGGAAGGAATGGGATCCGTCGGAGGCACGTCCTTCATCAGATCGACCGATCTTTCCCTTTGACCACATGCCCCGAAAGAAAAACACATGACACATAACAATGTCATCGCCAGCCATTTTTTCATCACTCAGACACCCCTTCCTACTATGTATACGATTGAAACCAAGAAATTCCTTATAAAAATAATCTTTCCGGACGTCCGAAATTTATTTCTTATTTTTCCAGATCTTATTCCGCAAGACTTTGCAATCATTCCAAAAATTCTTTCCGTCGAAGATCATGCAACTCAAAAACGCAAGGGGCGTCACGAGAATAAACACCGGAACCGTAATCCAAAACCAAGGCCAATACTTTTCTTGACCGGCATATTGTCCCACGGGAATGGTCTTGAAAAATTTTGGCGTAAACAGAGCAAAGAAATTCCCGATCGCATCGTTCGTGCCCGGCCCCCAGATGTAGGAACTGTTCTTATAACCGATGCCAAAGAATTCCTGATTCGAACGAAGGGGAACAAAGCCCAGCTCCGATTGAAAGATCTGATTCAACATAATAAAAAGCATCAACATCAAAAGCCCCACCGGAGCCACCCAAACCCTCTTGTAAGACGGACGGTGAATCTTCAGCAACCCCATCAAAAGCGGCACTGCGAATAACTGCCAATGATGATAATAAAACCGCAGAATATCCAATTGCTCCGCCAACTGATCTACCTTCGCCATGGGTTCTTGCGGATAAACGAAGGCTAAAAGACCGCTGAGCAGACCAATATAAAACATGTAATCCTTTACGTTATCGCTTTTTGACCAAAACATAAAAGGGAACAACGCAATATTGGCGGCACAAATATTGGAAAACCAACTATCGCGGAACCACCGTGCCTCATCCACGCTGTAAGGAGGAATAAACGCCTTCAAAAAATGAAGCAAAAATCCAGCCGCCAGAAGAGAAAACAATATAATCTTCTGCCATTTCAACGGCAGCTTGCGTAAAAGAAAATAAAATCCGACGGTGGCTCCTGCGCCAATCACGAGCCAAAAGAAATACCAAAAATTAAACATTTCGATATACATAATCCGACCTCCATTGGCACCATTATACATCAGTAACAAAAGGAAGTCAATAATCTTAAGAAAATCAAAAGAAAAAGTTTCCTTCCCAGTCACAAATAAAGGGGAAAGAACGCGAAAATAAAAAATCCGCTCTTTTACAAGAACGGATTTTCATTCTGGTGGAGTAGATGATGTTAAAGACGAACTATTTATCTCTTTGCAAGATTTTTTTGAACTATTTAAGAAATTCCTTGTAATGCAGTACAAAAAATGATATAATATATATGCCAAATTAATTCAAAACCAAAAAGCATCATTCGTATAGGGATGCCATACTTTTTTGTGCTCATTCCGTG
>JAZNDV010000010.1:0-5444 GCA_045588285.1 Eubacteriales bacterium | reverse complement strand
ACATGGCTACGATCCGACTTCCAATCAAATCCCGGTCATCAGCAATCCCTGTCCTGCCAACGGATTGACCCAACGGCAGGAAATGAAGGATTTAATGAAAGAACTGGAAAACCGCTATCCCGGTCTGCGGAAACGTATTTTCGGCGCCCTTCAACGTTCCGGGTTAGACCAATGGTGAAAAAAGTGTATCATTTTTCGGAATTCTATTGTGCTTTTTCTCTGATTATGGTATAATTAGTTATAATATATTATAACTAAAGCGGAGTGTATGAGGGTATGAAACGTTTGTTTATTATCGAAGGGATCGACGGTTCCGGAAAAACGACCCAGGTCTCCTTGCTTCGTCAACGGCTTTTGCAAGCCGGGAAAGACGTGGTCCAGATCAAATTGCCGAATTACGGTTCTCCCGCCTGTGCTCCGGTAGAACAGTATCTTTCCGGTGCTTACGGTGCCGATGCGGATTCGGTCAACGCTTATGCTGCTTCCGCTTTTTTTGCCGTTGACCGTTTTGCCTATTACAAGACTGGTTGGGGAGAAGATTATAACGCAGGCAAGGTCATCTTATCCGACCGTTACGTTTCTTCCAATCTTCTTCATCAGTGCGCAAAATTACCGGCAGAACAACGGGTTCCTTATATGGAGTGGCTTTACGATTTTGAGTTTAACAAAATGGGAATTCCCCGTCCGGACGCCGTTTTTTATTTGGACGTTCCCCCGAAAATTACCGGTGGTCTTATGACCGGCCGCTACGAGGGGGACGAATCGAAAAAAGATATACACGAGCGGGATACGGAATATCTGCGCCGATGCTATGAAATGGGGCTCTATTGTTGTGAAAACCTGGGCTTTCACAGAATCACCTGTCTCGATGCTGATGGAAATATGCTTCCAAGGGAAGTGATTTCTGACGCAATTTTTCAGCAAATTAAACATCTTTTCTGATCTTCGGAGGAATTATGTCTGCAGCAATTGTTCGCGGTTACGATAACCGGTACGCTCTGACCGATCTTTGGGGACAAGCCTTCGGTGACGACGGGGAATTTATTTCCGAGATGTACGTCTGCGGGTATCTTAACCCTTCGGACGTGTTTGCTTTGACGGAAGACGGGCGTTTAATGGCGGCTCTGTTTCTGCCGGAATACCGTATTCGCATCCAGGGAAAAGACCTTCCCATTCGTCTGCTCAGTTGCGTTGCTACCGATCCCTATCAGCAGGGAAAGGGATATATGTCCCTTTTAATTTCCCGAACGCTGGAGCTGATTCGGAAGGATTGTTGCGGAGTTTGTGTGATCCCGGTGTCGGAACGACTTTACGGTTTTTATGAAAAATTCGGTTTTTCTACGGCGTTTTGGATCTCGGAACGGGTGATAGATCCGGGAGAACCGTCTTCCGGCAGTTTTGTCGATTTTTCTCCCGAAGATCCCGGCTCGTACTATGACGGATATTTTCGCAAATATGCAAACGATGGTTATGTTTATAAGACCAAAGAACGGTTTTTGCAGGCGGTAAAGGAATATACCCACCCTACGCAGCCCTGTGAATTTTGTACCTACTCCGACGGTTTTGCGTTTATTCAACGCAATGCCGGGGAAATTTTGGTTCGGGAATGGACCGGAAACGCTGAAGTTTTAGGAAAAACCCTTGGGGAACATTACCGTTTTCCGGTACGGATTCAAAGCCCCGCAGGGGAAGGGGAAAGGCGCCCGATCGGAATGCTCTGCTCCTTTTCCGAATCACTGACCGCCCTTGCCGAAACGTCGGAGTTGTATCTGAACTGTATGTATAACTGAGGTGAATATATGGTATACGTCCTTCTTGCTGACGGATTTGAAGAAATAGAAGCCCTTGCTCCCGTCGACTTTCTGTGCCGTGCCGGTGTTCCGGTCAAAATGGTTTCCTTGACGGGAAAATCTCTCTGCGGCGCCCATGGAATCGAAGTGGCTGCCGACGTCAATTTGTGCGACGCGGATCTTTCCGACGGAGAGATGGTCGTGCTCCCCGGCGGAATGCCCGGAACGACTCACTTGGACGAATGTCCTCAAATGACCGAAATTCTTGCAACGGTATACGACCGGGGAGGATATCTTGCCGCAATCTGTGCCGCACCGATGGTTCTCGGGAAACGCGGTTATCTTCAGAAGAAGGAAGCTGTTTGTTATCCCGGCTTTGAAGAATACCTCGCCGGAGCCAAGATCTCTGAACGTTCCGTGGTTCGGGACGGCCGCATCGTTACCGCAAAATCTGCGGGTTTTGCGTGGCAGTTCGGTTATGTTTTAGCAGAAATTTTTTCCGGAAAAGATACTTGTGAAAAGGTTCGCAAGGGTCTATTCCTTCCCCCGTTTGGAGAATGATATGAAAAAAGTAATTGCCGTTTCTGTCACTTCTGCGTTGATTTTCGTTGTTCTGTGGATTCTGAAACTGTTTGAGATCACGGATAACCCCTGGATCCTCAGTTTGATCGGCGCCGGGTTGTTTCTTTGCGGATCTTTGATTTTGAAGATTCTTGCCCCGCGGATTCGAATCCCCCGCTTCTTTTCCCTTAACCCCATGTCTTCTTTGGAGTGGCAGCTGACCGGCTGTCTTTGCGTTCTTTTGATTTGCGGCTCCTTTTTAATCAATTACGCTACGTCGGTCTTCTACCGTCTTTTGGCAATGGATGCTCCTGCCGCATTTTCCTCAACGCAGTATTCTTCGGTTGGGATCGCTATTTTATGTATTGCCGTTTTTCCTGCCCTTATTGAAGAGTTGTTTTTCCGAGGCGCAGTTTTGACTATGCTTCGTTCCGCAAAGCTTAAAAACGCTGCGGTGATTGGATTTTCTGCGTTGTTGTTTATGCTTTTGCACGGTCCCGGTTGGTATTTTCTGACGGATTTTTATGCCGGCGTAATGTTGTCGCTGTTGGTCTACTTTACCGGATCGATCTACGCGTCGATCACGGCACATTTCGTTTCAAATTTCGTTTCCTATTTCTTGGCTCTTTACGGAGCGCGTTTGATGGACGCCGGGATCGGGGATTTGACGATTCACGTAATTGTCGTTTGTTTGATCGGTGCTGTTTGCCATCTGTTGCATCTTCTGAAAAAGTTAATTCTAAAACACGAAAAAGAAGATCGTTCCCGCATCAATGAAAATTCCCGCCGATGGGAAGAAAAAATGGCAAAAGGAGAGAAATAATTATGGGAAGAAGAGGAAAAAAGTCTAAAAAACTTGTCCTTTGGATCGTTCTCGGCGTGATCGCAGCATTGATCGCAGCCGTGGCGATTACCGTATCCGTGTTTTACTCCAATCTTAAAAAGGACGTGAACGGAGACGGCACTTTGACTGACCTTGCCACCATTGAAATCGTTTCCGGTGACACCACTAAGAGGATCGCCGAAAAATTGGAAGAAAAAGGGATCGTAGATTTTCCCTTTTGGTTTGTTTTGATGGCGCGTCAGCAGAGTATCGACAATAAATTGCAGGTGGGTACTTACGAATTCAGTGTTGGTGATTCTTATCAGGAAATTTTGAATATCCTCAAAAAAGCCCCCAACTACCGTCCTTCGGTCCGCATCGGATTTGCGGAAGGGGCGGAAGTAACCGATATCATCGAAAAATTCCTTTCCGTCGGTGCGGAGAAGGGAACCGACTGGACCAAAGCCGGATTTGATGCCGCGCTGTTAGCGGAATATGATTGTCCTTATATCCCCAAAGTTGATTCTTTACCGGAAGGTGTTCCGGTTTACGCTCGGCTGGAAGGATTTTTATATCCCGATACTTACGACTTCTTCCTCGATTCCACCGAAGAGGAATTGTTCGCTAAGATGATCGACCAATTTAACAAGAAGGCAGAAGCTTTCGGACTTGCGGAAAAGGCTCAAACTGCAGATATTACCGTTTACGAGGCAATGATTCTTGGTTCGATCATTCAACGGGAATCGGGCAATGTGAAGGATTTTCCGTTGATCTCCTCGGTGTTCAATAATCGGTTGGATATTGATATGAAATTGCAGAGTGACGCTGCGGTCAACTATATGATTCCAAAGGACGAACGCCGTCCCGGCTGTACTTCCGAACAGTTGAATACCGATACTCCGTATAATACCTATATGCACAAAGGATTGACTCCTACCCCCATTTGCTGCTCCCGCATGGAAGCCGTTATTTCTGCCTGCGAACCTCAGGAAAGTGATTATTATTACTTTATCGGTACACCGGACGGTGTCACCATCTTTGCCAAGACTTACGAAGAACATCTGATAAACGTCAATAAGTATCTGCGATAAGGAGATCCTTCCATGGCGCTTGACTGTCTGATCGATCCGGTGACCGAACGGTATTTGAGTTCGCTTCCCTCTCTGATGCCGGAATCTCTATTGGATTTTGAAAATCAAGTCCGTTCCCAAGGTTTCCCCGTATCGTCCCGGGAAGCCATGGATCTTCTGATTTTTCTCTGCCACGCCCGTCAACCCCGGCGAATCCTTGAAATCGGTACCTGCGTTGGGTTTTCTGCCATTACCATGGCAACGGTCTGTCCGGAGGTCCTCATTGATACCATCGAGCGGAACCCTGCCATGATCCCCGATGCAAAAAACAATTTCCAACGGTTTCAAAAAAATAATATCACCCTCTTTGAGGGCGACGCCGGAGTGATTTTGCCCAACCTCTCCGGTCCCTACGATCTGATCTATCTCGATGCGGCGAAGGGGCAATATCCGGTCTATCTCCCCGAATGTATCCGTCTTCTTGCCGAGGGTGGCATTTTCATTTCCGATGACGTTCTGTTTCGAGGACAGGTCTCTGCCGGAAAACCCGATTGCCACCGCAATCAAACCATCGTCAACCGTTTGGACGAATATCTGCATTTATTGAAAAACGATCCGCGGCTGATTACCACCGTTCTGCCCATCAGCGACGGTATGGCGTTATCTGTGAAACGGAGGTGTATTCCCGATGAAAAAACCTGAGATTTTAGCCCCTGCCGGGGACTTTTCCCGCCTCATCTACGCTCTTGAATACGGTGCGGATGCAGTATACGTCGGGGGAGAGGAGTTTTCTCTTCGCGCCGCCGCCGGGAATTTTTCCCGCGCAGAATTGAAACGTGCCGTGGAATACGTTCACGGAAAGCAGAAAAAAATTTACGTCGCCTGCAACGTCGTTCCCCGCAATGAAGAAATCGACCGGTTACCGGAATACGCCGCCTTTTTACAAGAGGCAGGAGTGGACGCCGTCATTATTTCCGATCTGGGTTCCTTTGCCGTTTTCCGTCGGTATGCTCCGAAGGTTGATATTCATATTTCCACACAGGCGAACGTTACGAACTATGAGACCTGCATGGCATGGTATCACTTGGGTGCAAAACGCGTGGTTTTGGCGCGGGAATTATCCTTGGACGAGATCGTTCAGATCCGGCGCCGCGTCCCGGAAGATCTGGAATTGGAAGCATTTGTTCACGGCGCTATGTG
>JAZNDV010000009.1:0-11534 GCA_045588285.1 Eubacteriales bacterium | reverse complement strand
ATCTAAAGTAAGTTGATACTTCGTATTAAATTGAAAATGATAATTAGTACCCTTCGCAGCAAAAACATAAATATCATCAGGTTCCGGAGAAAAAGTATATAAACCGGAATTAAAGGTTAAGTAAGAATAAAGCGGAGAAATTTCATATTTACGATGAATAGAAACTTCTGCAAAAGAAACCAAAGCAGCAGATACAGAAAAACCGATGGTCATTACAATAACCATCGTGAAACATAAAATACGCTTCATTCTTCCCATATCAAAAAACCTCATATATATAACGTCGGGAGAGCCGAAGAGAGCGAAAAAACCGACTCTCCCGAAAAACGTTATCGTTAATTAAGTTCGACTGCAACCAAGCAAGACATAAATAAACCGCCTTGCTGAGTTACGTTCACATCAGCAGTAAGCCGAATGTCATAAACAGTACCCTTCACAGGAAGTTCCGTATCAAGTACATAATCGGTATGTTGAGAACAATATACCCTCTGATCATTCAGACAATGGGGAAGAAAATATTTAAGTTCTTTCCCGGCTTTGTTTTTTTCTTCGACGTAAGTAGCTTTTCCTGTAATTTTCATAACTGCCATAATAATTTACCTCATTTCAATAATTTTGTTTTAATTGTTTATATTTTCGCTCTCAAATGAATAACTTTCAATAGTAGGGGAGAAGAACAAACTCATAAAAATATTATCTTTTTCTTCTTGAGTCAAGTGACGACCGTAATACGTTCCGAAACCCGACTCTTTTAACTTCTCGTTCGATGTTTCATCATTAAACCATACGTAAGATAAAGATTCTTGAAAATCTACAGTAGGTTTATTCAAACCTCTTGAAATATAATATAAGTGTTTTCCATCGTTCAAACAATGCGTTGATATATCTTTGTTAATATACTTCAAACAGTAAAATACAGCAGCTTCACAATTCCTTATAGGACCAAGTGAACAACGTCCGAATTTCCGTTCAAAATCTTCCCAATTCAAATAACCTTTACTATTCAATTTCAAATCCCAGTGAGGGGAAAGCACGTCCGGTGGAATTCCTGACATAAGACCGTGAAAATGATAGTTATACTGATCCGCGTGCAATTCCGGGATAAGCAAGTATTTTATAGCAGGAGAATCATATTTTACACGCAAATTAGCAATATGTTTTGAAATTGCACGCATCACAGTATCATAGTTTGAACGAGATAAAGGAATAGGCTTTTTTGTCTTACGGTCTGTTACCGTTATAGAATCAAGGGCAGACTGGGAAAGGGTAAAAGTGGCCATATGATCCCAAGAATTGGAAAGACCATAATCACGAATGGAACGAATAGCACGATAAACGTTAGAACGGTTACGACTGTCGGTTGAATGAACACGGCGAGCATATTTATCACCTATAATAACTTTTTCGTTTTCTGTTCCGGGGTTTTCAATCTGCATACGTGGAATATGCATTTTGAAAGGGTCATCAAGATCAGGGGGAGAGGGAGGAATTGAGCAAGAAACATTGAAACGCAAGCCGGAATCATCGTTATAATAATGTTTTTCCGAATAACGATACATTACAAAAGGTCTTCAAGCCACCGCAAGCGAACGCCTAAAGTATCAAAATAGGCATATAGAAAACGATGATCTATACAACCTTCCATAGCGACTTTCTCATTCATCCACGCCTTGGTCAATTCACAATCCTCTCTCATTTGTCTAACCACGTCTTTAACGCTAAATGGATAACCGCCCATATCTTGACATTATCTCGCTTTTGTGGTATAATCAGAAAGATAGAATTCTTCGTCCTCTTCCTCGAGACAAAAATATACGTACCACAACCAATAAGAACCCGCAATCGGAATTACCTTACCAGGCGCGAGAAGGTAATACCGATAATTGGAACCAAAGGGGGCAAACAAAAGATTTGACAGCCAATTTGCCCTCATAATTCTATAACCACCCTGGGACTCAAACACCAGGCGAGGCTTCGTTGTTTTCTTCTTTTTCATTGTTTTCACTCTCTTTCTTATATTTTTCGTAAAGGGCGTTTACCATTTCTATTTGATGTTTTCGGTTACTTGCCCAAAACTTTTGACTTGAAAGAACTTTCATAAGCTCTTTTTCGGGAATTCCTAAATCAAGCAAAGGTTTATAAGCCTTGAAAAGTTTTTCCTGTAGTTTCTTTTGATCAGGAATTGGAATAGGCTTTTTCATAATCAAAGAACCCTCGAATGAATAGAAAAACCAAGATCACAAGCAAGACGTTCAGCGTGATCTAAAGACGTAGCAGGAATAGGAACATAATCATTAATACTCAAAGAAACAGGCTTATCCTTGCAAATACGTTCAAACTCACGTTTTCTAAAAACACGTTTAACAGCAGGGATATAAAAATAAGTTTTTATTTTCATTTTTCTTCACTCTCTTTTCTTTGATCAGGAATTGGAATAGGCTTTTTCATACATGTTCACCGTCCAAATAAAGCACAAGTTTGTTTTCATCTCTACGAGATTCATAGCGACGAACACAAAACCTTACGTAATCAAGCCACCCAATACCCTCAACAACGCTCATACTATTAAGAAACCGTAATTCAACAGAACAACGAGGGTGTGCTTTACGATACCAACGAACATAATCACGAACCGTTCTTAACATTTTTCTTCGCTCTCTTTCATATGACGATAAGTAAAAATTTTGTTATCGTACATTAAGAAATCCCGATACAAATCTACGTTAACAATCAAACCACGTTCTAATTCAACAAGTAAAACCAAACGATTTGTAGATTCAGATTTGAACGGAGAAAACGATAAATAGCACGGACAAAAAGCACCTTCACCGTTAAACTGACACCTAAAGGGAGTTTGAATAAAAATTTTCTTTTCTTTCATTTTTAATTGCTCTCTTTCTCCGCATTGCGGATTTTTTTTGATTGATAACTGCTCAATCTGTGCATTTAGTATAACACAAAATGAGCAGTTTGTCAATACATAAACTGCTCATTTTGAACAGTTTGTAAAAAATCAACAAAGAGGAGCGTAAGCCGGTGAACCAAGTTTTAGTAAGAATTACCAAAAGAATGGAAGAAAAAGGAATTACCCAAAGAGAAATCACGAAGAAGTTAGGAATTGTTGAATCTGCTTTTGGAGGCTGGAAAAGAGGTTCAAACAATTCCTATATGAAGAAACTGCCCGAAATAGCAAAAATACTGGACGTTTCTATAGAATGGCTCATAAACGGTACAGATGAGCCAGTAAATGAAGAAAAAGAATTGTACCGCCATTTTCAAGCCGTTCCGGAGCATTTGCAAAGAGCGGTCAAAATTATTCTGAATATGGAATAAAAAAACGTCGTTTCAGGCTTTTTAGCCTAAAACGACACTAAGACAAGATTACACTAATATAAATATACTAAGTAGATCACGCGCGCATGCGCACGTACGCGAGAGATCCGGAGAAACGCAAAAGCCCCGCACAGCCGTGCGGGGCAATAAGCCTTGGTGTAAACCTTGGGGAAACGAAAGAATCTCTGCGAACCAAAGCCTCTAACCTTTATTGCGCAAAATATTCATTTTGCGCAATTGAGTATTTCAAAAAAACGTCTTTCCTTTTTTCTAATCTAAAGCAATCATGATCATATTTTGATTTATAAAACAACAAAGCCGACAGATAACTCTGTCGGCTTAACTAACCTAATTGACCTTATTGGTTACCGATATCCTCTATTTTTTTGGTCACGTTGTGCGCAATCGGATCCCATTTGACTTTTTTGAAAAGCGCTGCGATTGCAATTGGAACGTAGGTAAACATAAACAGCGGAAACGTAAACATATAAAATATTTTCTTGCCTGTGGTACAGTCAATTTTTTTCCATTCTGTAATGGTGGTCAATAGACCTACAAAAAATACGGTAATATAAAAATTAGCTACTGTAGTACCTAAGGACGAAAGGGTGATCCCTATCAAGTTTGCTCCCTCAAAACCAAGAAACAACGCATATATCAAAACTGCCACGTTTGCCAAGCAACAAGCTAAAGTAATAAACAATGCCGGAAAAATCGTCATGGTAAGATCATAGCAGGAAAAACTGAATTTCATTAACCAGCTTCCAATCAGTTTCTTTCCGTATTTCCCAAAGACTTGATAAAAACCCTTTGCCCAACGCAAACGTTGAATCCACGATTGTTTGAAAGTGGAAGGTTGTTCATCGTAAAATTCAGCCTCTGCATATCCGATCTTTCTTCCGGCGACGGCACAGTCTACGGAAAATTCAATATCTTCGGTAAGCAACGTGTAATGCCAACCGCCGTTTTCCTTTAATACGTTAGCATTTACCAGAAATCCCGTACCGGAAACTGCGCAGTTGGTATCCATCAGCATTCGGGAGTTATTCAGGTATTTACTCTCGCGCAAAAACCAAAGACTGTAGCCGGCAGTAAGCCAATTTGTTCCGTAGTTTTTACTGTTCCGATAACTGGTAACAACAGAGTAACCTTCATCAAAGATTTCATTCATTTTTGCAATATAATTTTTGGATAATAGATTATCCGCATCAAAAATAAAAAAACCTTCGATGTTTTCTGATGCGAAGTCACGTTCAATGGATTTCAATCCGAAATCGAGAGCGTACCCCTTCCCTACTCGTTCCTGATCAAACCGTTCGTAAACGACGGCGCCGGCATCGCGGGCTACCTGTGCTGTATTATCGGTACAGTTGTCAGCAATAACAAAAATTTGAACCAATTCTTTCGGATAATCCTGACGTCGAATACTGTCGATCAGTTGAGCAATTACGGACGATTCATTTCGGGCAGCAATCAAAAATCCGTATTTATGTTGTTTAATATTCTTCGGGTTCTTTCCTTTATGTTTTCTGAAAAACGCAACTAAGATATAGAACATCTGATAAGAATAGAGCAACATGAAGACGATAAAAACCAGTGAGTTAAAGCTACTGATGAAATCCTGAACGGTCATCAAACAAAGTCATCCTTTCCTCGAGATTGACACAATTAGGTAGGCATAATTTTTAATGAGATAATTATACATTATTCTTTTGATTTATCTGTGTCATGAATGTAACCGCAAGGAAAAGAAAAACCTTCGAAACCCTTAAAGTTTACATATTTGAAATATTTACGACAAATAAAAGTCTCAATTTGTTCGATTAATCAAGGTTGGTAGGAATTGCGGAATAATACTCTACGGACGGGCGAACGTTCCATTGTGAAAGCAGATTATAATATTTTTCTTTCACTGCGCGGTTTTCATTTGCTATTTTTTTTGCGGAAATCAAGAGGTTTTTCGGCGTATCAATTGGAGAGCAGAATTCGACACATTTCACGTCATATCCTTCGGACTCCAATTTCATTGCACGCAACCCGTCGGTAATCAGATCATTCAGTCTTGTCCGAAACACACCGTGTGACGTAATCGGGTCAAATGATTCGATTTTATATTGTTTTAATAGTTCTTTGTGACAACATGGAACACAGACAATGCTTTCTGCGCGATGGCGCAGCGCATAACCCAAAGCCATATCGGTTGCAGTGTCACAAGCATGAAGAGATACTACCACGTCAGGGTGAAAATCGCTTTCAAATGTCCGCAGATCTTCACAGATAAATTCCATATTAGTATACCCCAGTTGACGGGCAATTTCCTTGCTGGACTCAATAACTTTTGGAGAAATATCAATCCCGACAAAGTGCGCACGAATTCGTTTTTCTTCCCATAAATAATAGTTTAAGACAAAGGAAAGATATGATTTTCCACAGGCGCAATCAACTATGGTAATATCGTTTTTTTCCTCAAATAAATCGGAAATTAGCGTAAGGATATGATTGGTTTGGTTGTATTTTCGAATCATATCGTTGCGCAGTTTTCCGTCCTTGTCGCAATATCCGAGGGCGCTCATCAACTTTGCTGCTTTTCGCAAATCGATTTGATACTCACCTTTCGCAGTCGGCGCAGGTACTGAGTTGTTTGCATCTTCCCTCTTTAAAATTTTGACGTTTTTCCCGTCTGCGTGCAGTTCCGTTGTTAAGCCGCGCTCTTTGTACTGAACTACTGCAGAGTCGTATTTCAACAAATCCTCTAATAAATATTGCAGTGCTTGGGAAATATCCATCGCATCGCGCTTTCCGGAAAACTGATATTCAAATTTCTCATCTCTGCGAACGATCTTCCCGGAATAAGTTTTACGTCCGGAAATGAAGTCAAACGTTATTTCCACAAAATACTCAGCCCCGGAGCGGTAGCGTTCGGCGAATCCGCCGAAAAACAATTCAATTTTGGTTTTTTGCTGTTGATTCATAGAGAACACACTTCCCCTTCATATATAACAAAAAAACCCTTGAAAATCAAGGGTTTTTGGAGCTGATGATCGGGATCGAACCGACGACCTCGTCCTTACCAAGGACGCACTCTACCGACTGAGCTACATCAGCGACTACCTGCCTATTATAACAAAATTCTGCAGGGTTGTCAAGAGTATTGTAATAATTGTTGCAATTCCGTCACAAGTTTTTTTCCTTCGTCCATTCACGTGCGGAATATAGGGTATTTTTCATCAACATCGTGATTGTCATGGGGCCGACACCGCCCGGAACAGGGGTAATATAGCCGGCGACGGGTTCCGCTGTTGCAAAGTCCACGTCACCCACCAATTTTCCTTCGGCGTTGCGGTTCATCCCTACGTCAATTACGACAGCTCCCGGCTTTATCATGTCTCCGGTAATCAAATGGGCTTTCCCCACCGCCGCCACGAGAATATCTGCATCTTTTGTAAAATCTGCCAAATTCGGCGTTCTGGAATGACAAACGGTTACCGTCCCGTTTTCTTTCAAAAGAAGCATTGCTTGGGGTTTTCCCACGATATTACTGCGTCCGATGACGACGCACTTCTTCCCTTCTACTGGTACTCCGGACGAATGGATCAACTCCATTACGCCTGCGGGAGTGCAGGGTAAAAATCCAAAATCACCAATCATAATTTGTCCAACGTTATAAGGATGAAACGCATCGACGTCTTTGTCGGGAGAAATGTGCTTGATGATGTTTTTGAAATCCAGTCCCTTCGGCAACGGTGCTTGGATCAGGATTCCATGAATTTTTTCCGATTCGTTCAGTTCGTGGACAAGATCAATAATCTCTGATTCTGAAATATCAGAAGGCAGATTGTATTGTTCGTGATAAAATCCGATTTCTTCACAAGCTTTGGTCTTATTTCGGACGTATACCTTGGATGCCGGGTCTTCTCCGACGAGAATTACGGCAAGTCCCGGAACGATTCCCTCTTTTTTCAAGGTCTCGGTTTCTTGTTTCAATTCTGCTCGGATCTTTGCCGCAAGTTCCGTCCCGCTTAAAATTTCAGCCATTGTCCTGATCCTCCGTGATTTCCTGGGAAATATTTTCTGCTCCTTCTGTTGAAGTCTCTAATTCTTCAATCGGCTTGCCTTCGCTTAAAGATTCTTTTGATTCGTTGAAAAGAGGCGTGTAAACTGGTTTGTATTTTGCCTGTTTTTTTGCGGAACGGTCAAGTATTCTATCTTGAAGTTTTATAATGATTCCTTTGCGGGAAAGCACAAAGAAAGTAATGCCGAATACGAAGAATACCGCCGCAAGAAGCTGAGAAATGCGGATAGGACCGAGATACAGGCTATCGGTGCGTAAACCCTCAATAAAGAATCTGCCCAGCCCGTACCATGCAAAATAAAGGAAGGACACTTCGCCGTGATACTTCAACAATTTCTTTGCAAAGACGAGCAGTAAAATAAATCCGAGAACATTCCAGAGAGATTCATAGAGGAACGTAGGGTGGTAGGGACCGTTCCCGTTGATTGTCATACCCCAGGGGAGGTCTGTGACTTCGCCAAAGGCTTCAGCGTTAACGAAATTTCCCCAGCGGCCAACTGCCTGACCGATCAAAAACCCAAAAGAACCCAGGTCAAACAAGGCAAGCATATTTGCCTTTTTGATTTTGCAGTAAACAAACCCAGTGATAAAGGCCCCGATAACTCCGCCGTAAATGGCAAGTCCGCCGTCACGAATATTTACCATTTCTGCAAAGGAATCGTATTGATCCAACTTAAATAAAACGTAGTAAGCACGGGCGCAAATCACAGCAATGGGAAGTCCCCACAACAGAACGTCAAGAACGTTATCTACCGTCAGATCAAAACGACGGGCCTGCCACATACAAAACCCAACGGCAAGAATCAATCCAGCCGTGATAATGACTGCGTACCAATAAATGTCAAAACTGCCGATGGAAAAGGCAACCCGATCCATCAAAAACGGAAGGATTCCAATCCCTTCGAAACCAATCATATTTTCCATAAAGAACCTCACAGAATCAAAGTATAATTCTACAAGATATTATACCACCATTCTGCGGATTTGTCAAGAAGGATCGGTTGTTTTATACAATTACGATTATTTCGTGTTTTGTTCCGTTCAGAAGCACGAAATTCACCTTAACGCCATTTTCAAAACAGCCGGTTTGTGTTCCGCGTTCTACTTGAATTTTAAGAGAATCTCCTTCGATTTGAAATTCTCCACGATAGCCGTTCCATTCTTTCGGCAGGTTTGGTTTGATTGTAATACGTCTCCCCTGCCGGCGAATTCCAAGAAGATCTTCCGTTACTGTTTTCAGATACCAGCCTGCAGCGCCGGTGTAATGAGTCCAACCGCCAAAGCCTTCCCGGCCCGGTAAAGTGTAAACGTCTGCTGCAATAACGTAGGGTTCTGCACCGTAGGAATTTGCTTGAGCCGGAGTTTTTGCATGAGCGACAGGGTTGATCCCGGATAAAATTTCCCAACCTCGTTCGACTTCTCCGAATTGCAATAATGCCTTTGCAAACCAAATTCCGGCATGGGTGTATTGTCCGCCGTTTTCACGAACCCCCGGAGGATAGTCTGCAATTGAACCTGGGAATCCGTCCTCTTGCTTTGAGTAAGGTGGCGACAATAATTTTATCAACCGAAGTTCCGGATCCCACAATTTTTCATATGCCAAATTCAAAGCTTCAATTGTTTTCTCTCGATCCATTCCGCAAAAAACCGCGTATGCTTGGGGGATCAGATCCACCGAATCTTCTCCTCCGAAAGCCGTTCCGTCTTTTCGATATCCTCGCAGGTAACGGCCGTTTGAAAAAGAATGATCGTCTAACGCAGAACGTAAGGATTCAGCATATAGTCCCACTTCCGCAATTTCTTCCTTTGTGCCAATCATTTCAGCCAACAAGAGAAATTTTTTGATACAGAGCAGAGCAAACATCGTTCCCCAGACAGTTTCTCCACCGGACTCAATGCGGTTCATACCGTCGTTCCAATCTCCGGACCCCATGAGAATCAGCCCGTGCTGACCGATTTTCATTCCCCAACGAAGGACTTTCAGAGCGTGAGAATAAATCGAATCACTTTTTTCAGAGCGCTCCGGTGTAAAATACCGGTCTTGTTCTGAATCATTGAGAGGTGCGCCTGTAAGATAGGAAATTTTTTTCTCAAAAAACGACCGGTTTTCCGTTATGCTGAAATATTCCCCGCAAGCATAAACCAACCAAAATGGATCATCGGAAAATCGGGTTCGGATTCCGTCATCTTCTTTGTTTCGGCGGGGGTGCCACCAATGGAGAACGTCCCCTTCTTCAAACTGATGTGCACAGCAACGCTGGATTTGTCGCTTCAGATAAGCAGGTTGATAAATTGCAAGACAGAGAGCGTCCTGCAGCTGATCCCGAAACCCGTACGCTCCTCCCGGCTGTGAAGGACCGGTTCGCCCTAAAATTCTGGAAGAGAGAATTTGATGCACTAAAAATCCGTTGCAAAATGCGTTGAATTCTTTATCAGGAGTCTCAATCTTCAGATGGTAGCTTTCGTAAGAAACAAAATTCTTCAATTCCTTCATCATTCTACCCGGTTCGGATAAGATTCTGGCAATGGTTCCGGCACTTCGGGGTCCTGAGCCGTACGCTAAAACAAAGATACCCTTCTTTGAATCGTCCTGAGGACGAAAATGCAAGTGATTCCCGTCGATGGAAATACCGATTCCGAACAAAACCGCATGGCCGTTTCCGTAATGAGCGTTTGCAGGATTGGTAAAATATATTTTTTGATCTTCCGAATACCGAATAACCGTTCCCTTATCTTCTTTCTCGAGAATGATCTGAGGCTCGTACACAATTTTAGGCATAGATTTCAATTCCGTTTCTACGGTAACGGCAATTATTTTTGCGGGGAATTTTTTCGGAACTACCACCTCTGTAATAATTCTGTATCCCAAGAGATCTATACGGTAAATTACCCGATCCGGGCGGAATTCCACGGCGGCATTTCTTAAAAGATCGTACTTTTTTCCGCCAATGACTGCATAGTAACGTTCTCTTGAATACTGATAGCCTACCCCGGAAATTCTTGGTGTGATTCGGTTTTCCGATGCATTTTCTGCAAAGGTATATCCGAGACTGCGTTCCGTCAAGACGGTACCGAAGTTCTGATTTGCCAAAACGAGGCTCCATGGCCGAAGGAATTCTTTCCCTGTTTTTGGAATCAAAAAGGATTGATTTTTACCAAAACCACCCCGTCCTAATGTGATCTGAAGTTTTTCCGTTGAAGCAGGAGTTCCTTCGATCCGAATAGGGCGAAAGGTTCGACTTGGAATACGCAATTTCCACCCCCGCTCCAAATTTACGAATAGACAACTGCATTTCTGAATCAGAAAATATTCGTCCACCGTTTGAATATTCAAGGGAAAAATTCGCGCCCGAACCGAATCTTCTATTTCTGCCAAAAGGGAATCCAGTGCCGTTTTTAACGGTGTTTGATACCCCTCGGTCTCTCGGTAGAGCAAGACGAGATCCATCGGAATTCCGGCGTAAGACATGAGAAACAATGCCTTAATGAATGGTAAAATCCGGGCAATGCTTTCTTCCCCGATTCGAACCGTTAAAATCGGATAATCACCGGATATGCCGTATTTCCAAAGGGTTTTAAGAGGCAAAACGTTCCCGGCTTTTTCTTCTGCTGCATTTTTTCCTATCGGCATTAAAATCCGAGGTGCTACTTGGTCGAAAATCAAGCGATCCGAGGAACGGATATCAGTCGAATAACAAAGAGCATCAAAGAACTGCATATAACGCCGTTGTAAGGTTTCAAAATTTTGTGATACGACACTTCGAATTCGATCAATTGATTCTTGCTTCGTTCTTCCGACGGAAAGAAAAAACCGCACCGTTGCCGTTCCCCGTCCCCGGATATCCAAAATTCCGTGCAGGGTTAAAGCAGGGAAAATGGGATAAGTGCAGATGCCTTCCCTTCTCCCTTCGGAAACTTTAGAGTAGTCTCGAAAATGATCCCGGCAAACGTCAAAGTGAAATGGTTCGGATACGGTGACGGAAAACCATAGCTTCTCCGATTCTCGACAGAAGGAAACCGTTCGTGCCGACGGATCGTATTCTGCCGTTAAAAATAAGTCTTTGTATTCCGGGTGTGCCTGATATTCCTTTCGATTGCATAAAACCGGCTCTGCAAGAAGGAAAAATTC
>JAZNDV010000008.1:0-1853 GCA_045588285.1 Eubacteriales bacterium | reverse complement strand
GCTCATCGCAAAGCAGAAGAAAAGAAAGCGGCAGAAGAATTGAGAGCCCGTCTCTCCACCGTCAAGGTCATCATCAAAGGAAAAGTAGGTGCCAACGGTTGTCTTCAAGGGGCAGTAACCACCAAAGACGTTGCGGAAGCGTTAAAAGCCCAGACCGGCATCGAAGTGGACAAGAAGAAGATCTCCATGAAACTCGCCGTCCGCGGATTCGGGAAATACACCGCAGAAGTGAAACTTTACCCCGAAATCACCGGAGAATTGACGGTAATGGTGGAACAAGACGCCTGATTAAAATTCCTACAAGGAAGAACGAAGATTGATGGAACAGAAATACGATTTTGACCGGCAGCTGCCCCATAACATCGAAGCGGAGCAAATCGTTCTCGGCTCGGTGCTTCTCGACCCGGAGAGCATCGGAACCCTGGCGGAAACTCTGCAGATCGACCAATTCTACGCAAAACGGCATCAACTGATTTTTGAAACGATGCTGGAGATATACGACAACGGAGACCCCATCGAAGGGGTACTTCTGCTGTCCAAGCTTCGGGAGCAGGGGGAATTCACTTCCGACGAAGACAGCCAATACCTGCTTCTTTTGGCGGAAAACGCGTCTTCGGTCAAGAGCATCGACTATTACACCAAAATCATCTCCGACTCGGCAAATCTCCGCCGGGTCATTGAGGCGTGCAAGGACATCACCGACCTCTCCTTTGCCAACACCGACCTTTCCACGGTTTTGGGACTTGCGGAACAAAAGTTTTACGACATCTCCAACGGAAAGCAATCGGTGCAGCTGCATCGTCTGGGCTCGGTAGCAAAGGAAGAGATCAACCGTCTGACCGAAATGGAAAAGGACGAGACCGGGAAATTCGCCCCCATCAAGATGGGGATTTCCGATTTTGACAACTTTCTGGGGGGATTGAACAACAGCGACTTATTTATCTTAGCCGCCCGCCCCGGCGTTGGAAAAACCTCCTTCGCCCTGAACATTGCTTACAATATTGCCTTATCTTCGCAATACAATCCCCGAAAATCGGTGGTATTCTTCTCTTTGGAAATGTCGAAAGAGCAGTTGGCGCGCCGTATCATCTCCACCGCATGTAAGATCGAGAGCGAAAAACTCCGGTTGGGGAAATTAGATTCCAGAGACTGGGAAGAGTTGCTGAAGGTCTGGCGTTCCAATCTCCGAGACTTAAACTTCTATATTGACGAAACCGGTAATATTACCGCATTGGACATGAAATCGAAACTGCGAAAAGTTCCCAATCTGGGGCTGGTGGTCATCGACTATCTGCAGTTGATGTCTTCCGCAACCGGCTCGGCAAAGGATAACCGGGTACAGGAAATCTCCGCAATTACCCGGTCGCTGAAGTTGATGGCAAAGGAATTGAACGTTCCGGTCATCTTACTGTCTCAGTTGTCCCGCGGAATCGAAAAACGGGAAGATCCCACTCCCCAACTGTCCGACCTGAGAGAGTCCGGTTCCATCGAGCAGGACGCCGACGTAATCGTCTTCCTTGCAAGAGACTATTACGAAAAAGACGCGGCGAAGAAAAACACCTGCGTTTTGCACGTTTCCAAGAACCGCCACGGTTCCGTTGGGAAAGTAACGCTGAACTGGGACGGACGGTTTACGTCCTTCACTTCTCCCGCAAAGAACGTCACCGTTCCGGAGGGCTACGGCGATGCCCCTTGACGGTGTAAAAAACACGGAAAGCGAATTCGGACTGCACGAAGATTGCTCCGGCTTGATCTTAGCCGTCTCCGGAGGACCGGATTCCATGGCGATGCTCCATTGGTACGCCCATGAAACACCGGAATTTCCGCTCTACATTGCCCACGTTCACCACGGG
>JAZNDV010000007.1:0-3060 GCA_045588285.1 Eubacteriales bacterium | reverse complement strand
TCGCTTGCGGCGCTTGCGCCGATGAATGCCCCGTCAGTGCTATTTCTGAAAAGGACGGCAAATACGTTATCAATGCTGATGACTGCATCGATTGCGGTGCTTGTGCCGGTGCTTGCCCTGTCGGCGCTCCCAACCCCGCAGAATAATTTGCGCAAAAATGCATAATGGGAACCGTTTTTTCGGTCTCATTATGCATTTTTTATTTTTCAGGAGGGTTTTGCATGATTCGTCTCGACGACCTTTTTGTCCACGGTTGGAAAATTTACCAGGACACCGACGGATTCTGCTTCGGAACGGACGCGATCCTACTCTCTTCCTTCGCGGCGGAAAAGAGGTTTTCTTCTGCCGTTGATTTATGTTGCGGGACCGGGATCTTGCCCCTTCTTTTAGCCGCAAACGATTGTGCCGAGAAGGTGTATGGCGTGGATATCTCCGAGGCATGTACCGACCTTGCAAAAAAATCCGTTGAATTAAATAAATTGCAAGGCAGGGTCTCCGTTCTCTGTGAGGATTTGAAACACACGACGCTCCCTTCCGGTCAATTTGATCTTGTCACCGCTAATCCCCCCTATTTTTTGCCCGGTACCGGAAAACCTGCCCGGCGTGCGGTGGAATCTTCCCGCAGAGAAGAGACCTGCACCTTTTCCGACGTTGCCGTTGCTGCTTCTCGATTGCTCCGCTTTGGCGGAAGGTTTTGTTTTGTGTTCAAGCCGGAACGGTTGACTGAGGCAGCGGTTATCTGTTGCGAAGTAAATTTGGAACCGAAAGTTCTTCGGTTGATCTATCCGAAGAAGGATCGTTCTCCGGAATTATTTTTGATGGAATGTAAGAAGGGGGGCGCTCCGGGGTTGAAATGCGACCCGCCCTTCGTATTGTATGAGGAATCCGGTTCTGAAACGGTGCAGTTTCAGGAAATTCACCGCTTTTGAAAGTAGGACAGATCATGGAAAAAGTATCCTTATGGCTCGTTGCCACACCCATCGGAAACCGTGGAGATCTGTCTCCCAGGGCGTTGGAGGTGTTGAACGAGGTCGATTTTATCGCCGCCGAAGATACCCGCAATTCCGGCACGTTGCTTTCTTCGTTTGGACTCAAAAAGCCGATGATCAGTTATTTTGATCACAATCGAAAAGCCCATGGAGAAAAGATTCTTGCCCGCCTGAAGGCAGGAGAGTGCTGTGCGTTGATTACCGACGCCGGTATGCCTGCCGTTTCCGACCCCGGAGAAGAATTGGTCTCCGATTGTATTGAATCCGGTCTTCGGGTCAGCGCCGTTCCCGGCCCCTGTGCCTTTGTCACTGCCCTTGCCATGTCAGGATTGCCTTCCCGCCGGTTTACCTTTGAGGGATTTTTACCTACGGTGAAGAAGGAAAAAACGGCGCTTTTTGAATCACTTAAAACCGAATCCCGCACCATGATTTTTTATGAGGCTCCTCACCGTCTCCGGGAAAGTCTGGCAGAATTTGAATCGGTTTTCGGAGGAGAGCGGCGGATCGCCTGTGTTCGGGAGATCAGCAAAATCTATGAAGAATGTGTCCGTTCTACCATTTCTGAGGCGGTCTGTCGGTATCAAAATACCGATCCCCGGGGGGAATTCGTCCTGGTCGTCGAAGGATATACGGCAGAAGCGGTGCCTGCTCCGGACGAAGCACGGATTATTTCTCTCTGGCAGGAAAAGGCCGCCGAGGGAATGGGAAAAAGTGCCGCCGCCAAAGCCATCGCAAAAGAATATTCTCTGTCCAAGCAGGAAGTTTACGATCTCATCAAGGAGTTATGATTTATGGAAACCATTGCCAGTTTTGAAGTTGATCACACCGTGCTGAAACCGGGCATCTATCTTTCCCGGGTGGATCATGGCGTTCGAACTTACGATATCCGCGTCACTCTGCCGAACAAGGAATTTCTGCCCAATCCCGCCATGCATACCATCGAACATCTCTTTGCCGTCCACGCACGGAACGGGGAAAAAGGAGATAAGATCATTTATTTCGGACCGATGGGCTGCCGCACCGGATTTTATCTCCTCATGGTGAATAATACCGATGCCGAAGCGGTAGAACTAATTCAGGAAACCTTTTCTTTGATCGCATCCTACGAGGGAGTTGTCCCCGGCACCGCTGAAAAAGAGTGCGGAAATTACCGGGAGCACGATCTTGCCTCTGCAAAAACCATCGCAGACCGTTATTGCTCTGTGATTCGGGATTGGACTGCAGATCAGATTTTTTATTGACAAATCTGTAAATTTAATCGTACGTTTTGGGGAATTTTCATCGCTTTTCGCAGAAAGATGAAAATTCCTCTTGCATTTAATATAATTTTATTATATAATAATAAAATAATGTTTCCGACGCGTGAGGGGTCTCTTGCGTCTTCGTTCTGTTTTATTTTCTAAGGAGGATTTATGCCGAACCAATTTCGGAATGAGGCGGATCTCCCTCGCCCCCGGCGAAGGATTTCCTTCTTCCGCCGTTTGCGGAAGCGGTATTATGCTTTGCGCCGGCGAAAAATGCGCGCCCATCAAGAGAAGTTCCGGCACATGACCGTCCGCAGTACTTCTCCTTGGTATCGGCTTTTATTGCTTTTTCAACGGGGATTCCACTATTTTCGAACGTCGGTTTCCGCCGTTTTAACTTTTTTATCTCCTGTGATCTTCCCCTTAATGGGAGTCGCCTTGATCTGTGGAAGTCTGTGGTTCTTTTCCCATTATTCTGTAGGTCTTGCCGTGGGAATCGGGGACGACGTGATCGGTTACGTGGAAAATTCTGCCCAGTACAGCCGCATCAGCGACCAGGTCGAAACCCGGGTAAAGCAGGAAAGCGTCGCCCAGACCGGCGAGGAATTGTATTTGGTCGAAGCATTCCCCACCTTGCGTTACGCCATCGTGGAAAAGGACGAGTTTTCCCGGGACCAGGATCTGTTTGCCGCTTTATATACCATGGCGTCTGAATATACCCGGAGGTCTTACGGTTTGTTTCTTGACGGAAAGTTGGTTGCAACCAGTAAAGACCGTTCGGTTATTGACGCAGTCATCGAGAATATTTTGGAATATTACGTGATGGA
>JAZNDV010000006.1:0-17496 GCA_045588285.1 Eubacteriales bacterium | reverse complement strand
TGCCGTCGCCGTTGTTGCGGTTTTTGTCCTTCTGACCCTTCCCGTCTCCGTGGATTCCATTCAACTGGATCGGTCCGAACTCACCTTTTATTCTTTTTCACAGACCCATCAACTTACCCCGACCGTTCAGCCTTCCGACGTTTCTCACCGCCGCTTGATCTGGTCTTCCTCCGATCCTTCCGTGGCGAAGGTTTCCGAATCCGGGCTGATCACCCCGGTAGGAAACGGAATTGCCCTGATTACGGTTTGCGGAGAGCAAGGAACCGGGATCGCCCATTGTACCGTCACCGTTTCGGTGATCTCTTCCATTGCCTTTGCTCAGCAAGAGATCGTTTTGCCGATCCGAAGATCTCAGCAGTTGCAATATACCGTCGAACCTCAAAACGTTGACGTTTCTCATCTGGTGTGGTCTTCCTCCGATCCTTCCGTGGTCTCCGTGGAAGGAGATGGCGTTGTTACCGCACATCAGGCGGGTCGCGCAACGATCACCCTTGCCACAGCTGACGGTAGTGTTTCCCAATCCTGTACCGTGACTGTAACGGAAAATATCCCTATTCAGGGAGTGTCCTTCGCCATTACGGAATTTATCTTTGATTCTTTTGACGATACGTTGGTTTTAACTCCCATTTTTACTCCCGAAGATACCTCGCAGAGGGATTTGACGTGGCTGTCTTCTTCTCCCGACGTCGCCGCCGTTAATCCCGAAACCGGCGAAGTTACCCCTGTTTCCAACGGAACAGCGACGATTATTGCTCAAAGTATTCAGGGCGGTTTTTCTGCCTCCTGTACCGTTACGGTGGATCGGAATATCCCGGTGAAAGGGATTTCTCTTCTCGTGGATTCTTATAAATTCAAGGGGCTGGGGCAAACCTATCTGATCCGTCCGGTCATCGATCCTGCCGATGCCAGTAATCAGAAAATAATTTGGACGTCCTCCGATCCTTCCGTTGCTAAGGTCTCCGATCAAGGAATGGTCACCTCGGTCAAGAAAGGCACCGCCACCATCAAATTGGTTACCGAAGACGGAGAGTATACTGCCGAATTCAAGGTCACGGTAGAACCGGACTCCAAAATTGCCGTCACCGGAATCAAACTTTCTTCTTATACCGCTACCTTGGAAAAAGGTGAAACTTGCAAGATCTCCGCTTCGGTGCAACCTTCCAACGCCACGGAAAAGGGAATCCTTTATACTTCTAAAAACACGTCCGTTGCCACCGTTACTTCTTCCGGCACGGTTACTGCCGTGGGGTACGGTACGACGCAGATCGTCGTCACGTCCAAAGACGGTAATTTCAGCGAAAATTTCACGGTTACCGTGTCTGCGCCTTTTGTGGAACCTCCTGTGCTTCCGGAATCTCCTGATACTCCAGTGGACGATCCGGACTATGTCAAAGCTGTTTGGATCGCAACCGTTGCTAATATTGATTTTCCATCAAAGGATAACCTAACCGCAGCCCAACTGAAGGCGGAGATTGACGCGTTGATGGACAACACGGTTCAAATGGGGTTGAATACGGTTTATTTTCAGGTGCGTCCTTCCGGTGACGCTTTGTATCCGTCGGATCTGTATCCTTCTTCCGCTTACGTTGTAGAGAAGCAGGGAGATCCCCTTCCTTTGGATATTTTGGAATACGCCATTCAGTCTGCTCATGAACGGGGGATTTCTTTCCACGCCTGGATCAATCCCTACCGGGTCACCAATTCTACCACCTCTACCAAAAATCTTGCCGCCACCAATCCTGCGGTAAAAAATCCCTCCTGGGTTCTTTCCGACGGCAAAAAACTGTATTTGAACCCCGGTCTTCCCGAAGTTCGTCAGTACATCATTGACGGCGTCATGGAGATCGTAAGCAAATACGACGTGGACGGCATTCATTTCGACGACTATTTTTATCCCTATGATTTGGGTGAATGGGACGATTCTGCCGCCTACAAAAAATACGGAAACGGTCTTTCTCTGGAAGATTGGCGCCGTTCCAACAACGATGCCCTTGTAGAAGGGGTCTACAAAGCCATCAAAGCCAAAAATAAGGACGTCCAGTTTGGAATCAGTCCTGCCGGCGTATGGGCAAAGAAGAGTAGTACTATGCCCGAAGGTACCGACAATATCGGCAATCCCATGCAAACTTATACGCAGGGCTTTGCAGATACCCGGAAATGGGTGGTAAACGAATGGTTAGACTATATCTGTCCTCAGATCTATTGGCAAATTGACCATAAAGCCGCCCCCTTTAAGCCTATCGTCGATTGGTGGAACGATCTTGTTTCCAAAACAGACGTAAAACTTTACGTTGGAATCGCTGCTTATAAGTGCGGGGGAGACGACGCGGTTTCCGCCTATACTTCCGGCAAAGAAATCCCTGCACAGTTGGATTATCTGGAAACAAAATCGGATGTTTCCGGCGTGGTCTTTTTCGCATATAATTCTTTGATGTCCAATTATGCAGGCGTAAAAGATCAGGTGAAATCCCGCTATTACAAAGAACCGGTCAGCACCACCCTGCAGTTCAGCCAACCTTCCGTTACCGTTGATTCTTCTTATACAACCGCTTACGTGGTGGGGGTTTCCGATTCCAATTATCCCCTGTACGCCAACGGAGATCCCGTTCCGCGGACGGCGGAAGGATATTTTGCCTACGCCGTAACGTTAACGGGAACGAAAACCACCGTGCATTTCACCCATAAGGGACAAACGGTAGACTACGTTATCACCCGCACTTCGTCTGTCGATGCCGGGAGCAGTTCCCAATATTTGTCTTCTTTCGGATTCGCGAAGGATTCTTTCTCGCCCTATTCCGATACTGCTGGAAAGTCGGGGACAAGCATTACTTTTTCCTGTGTTGCTCCCGCCGGGTCTGACGTTACCGTCAAAATCGGAACATATTCCATTCCTCTCACCACGAAGACGAAAGACCCCGGAAACGGAAAGTATCTTAAGGCGATCTATACCGGATCCTTTACGTTGCCTCAGACCGATGACAACGGCAATACTACGCTGGGATACGTGATCTTCCAAGCCACGAAAGGAAATGAAAGCGTAACCATTTCTCCCGGGTGTTTGATTGAGATTATTAACGATCCTTCTTCCTATGTTATGGAAGTTGTTTCGGACAAACCTGATGTTTTGCCGAATTTGGAAGCAAAGCCTACCTTTTATTATCTTGCCACCAAAGGCGCGAAAGTCCACGTAATCTCAAAAGCCGACGGTATGGCAAAATTGGATAACGGAATGTATATTGCTTTAGCAGATCTGAAATCGGTCAGCGGTTCTTATTCCGTTGCAAAAATCAATTCCGTTTCGGTTTCCAATTCTAAGAACAATACGGTTTTTTCCTTCAAATTGACCGATTCTGCGTTCCACACCCTTTGGTTGGACACCGACTATGCGGAAATCACCCTTTACAACGTTTCGGGAGAGATCCCTTCCATCTCCCTTCCGGAAAATCCTCTCTTTTCCGATGTGAAGGCAGAACGGGTCAACGATTCCATCGTCCGGATTCTTCTGACGTATAAAAAGTCAAAGCATATTTACGGTTATACCTGTAATTTTGACGGAAAAACCCTGTATATCAATTTCCGTAATCCAGTCGCTCTGTCTGCCGGAGATAAGCCCTTGACCGGCGTTGTTATTTCCCTTGATCCGGGTCATTGCGGTTCTCTTGATTCGGGAGCAAGATACAGTTACAACGGAACCGTTATTTACGAATCCTCTTTAACGTGGAAACTTTCCAATCTGGTGGCGGATCAACTTCGTGCCAAGGGGGGTACGGTGGTTCTTTCCCGTAAGGAAACCCAAGATTCCTATTCTCTGGACGAAACCATTGCCGGGTTCCGGGCGTTGAATCCCGACCTCAACGTTTCCATTCACTTTAATGCCGTTGACGTCAGCAACCCTCTCTCCGTTTACGGAACGGAAGCCTATTGGTGCTACGGAAACAGCCAGCTTTTGAGTGATACGTTGCTGAAATCTTTCACGGATGAAACCGGATTCCGGTACCGTAAATCCGAACGTGATTACTACAAAGTCTCCCGGCTGTGCGAATTCCCTTCGGTATTGTTTGAAACCGACTATATGTCAAATCCGAATCGGCTGGCGTGGTTCATGAACGATTCCAATATGGAAAAAACCGCCACTGCCATTGCCAACGGAATTATGGCTTTTTTCAATGAACAAAATAATTGATAGAAAAAATCGCTTATCTGAAAAAGATAAGCGATTTCTATAATTCAATTCCCATGCCGATGGCGTCTTCTACTGGTTTTTGGTAAAACCGTTTGCGTCTTCCGATTTCGGAAAATCCGCATTTTGCATACAGTTTCCGAGCCGGAAGGTTGGATTCCCGTACGTCCAGATAGGCAATTTTTGCTCCGTCTTCCCGCAAATAATCCAATAACTCCCCTAAAAATGAAGAGCCGATGCCCTTCCCTCTCAGATCTTTACGCACGGAAAAAGAGGTGATTTCCGCCTCATCCATGACCCTGAATAATACACAGTGACCGAAAATTTCGTCCTTTTCCTTCCATATTATAATACGAAACGTATCATTATCATGTAATTTGTATAATTCGGCTTCCGAAAGGGGAAGGGCGAAGGTCCGTTCCAATTCCGCTACGGCGGAAAGGTCTTTTTTATCCGCAATCTTCAGTTCCATGCAGTTCCTCCCCGATGATTTCTACCGCTTTCTTGATTTCTTTTGCACAGTTCCGGTAAACTTCCTCCGAACCGCCGTAAGGGTCGCTGATTCCTTTGTCGGTCAGGGGGAATATTTTTTTGCCCGGAAGGATCTGCCGAAGCAGATAGGCTTGCGCCGGGGTCATGGCGTAGATCCGCTCCGATTCGCTTGCCATTTCCAAGGTCAGCTGCCGGGCTTTGTGGTCGGAAATATCAATTTCGTAGTCTTTCATCGCGAGAATGGATTTCTCGTTTGCGCCCCCTTCGTCGGCGGATAAACCGGCACTTTCAGCGGTATAGTCAAGATTTAATTTTTGAAATTCCGCCTTCGCAAACCCTTCTGCCATAGGAGAACGACAGGTGTTTCCGGTACAGACGAATAAGATTTTTTTCCTCATTTTGCATCAAACCAATTCTTTGCGGTTTTGGAATCTACCGACAGCGGAACCTTCAGTTCTGCCGCCGATTCCATTTCTTCTTTCAGTAATTTTGCCGCCTTTTCCGCTTCTTCTTCCGGTGCTTCCAAGATCAGTTCGTCGTGGATCTGCAGGATCAGGCGGGTTTTCATGTTTTCTTCTCTCAGCCGGCGGTCGATCTTTACCATAGCATATTTAATTACGTCTGCCGCCGTTCCCTGAATGGGTGCGTTCATGCAGACCCGCTCCCCGAAGGCTCTTAAATGTCCGTTTGCCTTCAACTCCGGAACGTACCGGCGGCGGTGGAATACGGTCTCCACGTAACCGTGTTCTTTCCCGAATTCCACGATCTCTTTCATGAAATCCCGAACCCCGGTATAGGTCTCCAGATAAGATTCAATATACTGTTTTGCTTCCTTGCGGGAAACGTTGAGGTCTTGCCCCAGGGAATAATCACCGATGCCGTAAACGATGCCGAAATTCACCGCCTTTGCCCGACGGCGCAATTCCGGGGTAATCATTTCCGTAGGCAGGTCGAATACCTGCGACGCGGTGGCGGTGTGAATATCTTCTCCGTCAAGAAAGGCTTGCTGCATTCTCTTGTCGTCTGCAATGTGGGATAAGATTCGCAATTCGATTTGCGAATAGTCCGCATCGACCAGCAAATATCCTTCTTCTGCGGAAAACGCCCTGCGTAACCGCCGCCCCAGGTCGGTTCGGATCGGAATATTCTGCAAATTCGGCTCCATGCTGCTGATCCGCCCCGTTTGGGTCACCGCCTGCATAAATACCGTATGGATCCGTCCGTCGTCTTCTACCTTTTCCGCAAGTCCGTCGGCATAGGTGGATTTCAGTTTTGCCACCCGCCGGCAATCAATAATTGCTTGGGCGATGGGGTGATATTTCGTCAACTTTTCCAAGGTATCGTTGTCGGTGGAATATCCGGTCTTCGTCTTTTTTCCTGCAGGCAGCAGCAGGTCTGTGAATAAAACTTCACTTAGTTGTTTGGGGGAATAAATATTAAATTCTTTTCCCGCAAGATCGTAAACTTGTTGTTCCAACGTCGTCAACAGGTCTCCCAATTCCGCGCTGAATTTTTCCAAAAACTCTTTATCTGCCTTGAATCCGATCTCTTCCATGCGGGCAAGGACGGTACAAAGGGGCAGCTCGATCTCGTAATACAAAAATTCTGCCCCGTTTTCTTTTAGTTCTGCCGACAGTTTTTCTTTCAGTTGAGGGAGAAGCGCGGCGTAATCTTCCGTCGCGGCAGTAACGCCCAATTCTTTTTCGAAGAGCACGTCCGGCTTTTTCAAGGCACGGGAAGGGTCGAGAACGTAGAGCGCCAACATGGTATCGAATTCACATTTTGCTTCATAGCCAAAATGTTCCATCTGACGGATCAGTTGTTTTGCATCGTGGGCGATAAAGGGACGTCCCGACAGTGCTTGAAACAGAGGCTCGGACAGGGGAGAGGTAAGAATTTCACTACCTATATATAGATATGCTTTTTCGGCTTCCGCAAAAACGGCGGGAATCCCTTCCGGCAAAACTCCGTCAAACTCTCTGTGAGCAGTGGGCGTAAATTCGTTTCTCGAGGGTTTTTGCGCCAAGGACAGATTCAGTTTCGATGCCAATTTCACTAATTGATATTGGTTTAACAATGCTTCCAAATTTTCCGTTTTCGGTTCTTTTACCGAGAGATCTCCGAAGTCGATTTCAGAATCCGTGACGATGGTGCCCAATTTTCTGCTCAGATAGGCAGAATCTTTCCCGTTTTCCATCTTGGTTTTCAACGCGCCCTTCAGATCTTCTACGTGGGCAAATACGTTGTCCAAATTCCCGTATTCATGCAACAGATTCAGCGCCGTCTTTTCTCCTACTCCGGCAACCCCCGGAATTCGGTCGGAAGAATCTCCCATCAGCGCTTTCAAGTCGATCATCTGTTTTGGTGTCAGCCCGTATTTTTCCTGCAGCATCGCCTTGTCGTACAGAGTGTCGGAAGGCCTTTTCGGCGTGGTGGCAGCAAGACGTACAACGACTCGGTCGGAAATCAATTGCAACGTGTCCCGGTCTCCGGTAACAATGACGCAGTTCTCTCCGCTTTCGTCTGCCCGGCGGCTCAAAATCCCGATAATATCGTCTGCTTCCAGTCCTGCCTGTTCAAACCGGGAAATCCCCATGGCGTCCAGCAGTTCTTTCACGATGGGGAACTGTTCCCGCAACTCGTCGGGCATGGCTTTTCTTCCGGCTTTGTAGTCTGCATAAAGTTCATGCCGGTAGGTGGGGGCTTTTACGTCAAAGGCCACGCATATCTCGTCGGGGCGGTCTTCTTCTATGTGCCGCAAAAGAATGTTGAAGAATCCATAGACGGCATTGGTGTGAATTCCTTCACTGTTGCTTAAAAGCGGAATCCCGTAAAAGGCGCGGTTCAGGATACTGTTCCCGTCTACCAACATCAACGTTTTCATGAAAAAGACCTTCCTCGTATTTTAATACCTTTATTATACTCTATTTTACGAAAAAAAGCAAGCCTTTAGGCGTATCGTTCAAAAAATCGACCGCTTTTTTGCTGCTTTTGAGGTTCGTATGAGACGTTTTTTCGGAAATTATGGGAAAATTCCCCACCTATTCCTTTTGTATTGGCTTGTTTTCGAACAATTGTCCGTTGATGTTTGTGGAATATGATATTTTCGAACATTTATTTTGTTAATGATGACGAAAATAAAGCGAATTTTATTTTGAAATTTCTACGATTTCCGCAAGTGGGAATTTTGGAATAGACCTTGACTTTTCCTCAAAAATACGCTATAATATTAGTACGGTGATGAAAAAGGAGCAAAAGGGAGCAAAATCCCAAAAAAATACTCCGAAAAAGAATCGATTTACCGCAATATGGAAAGGAGGACGACGATATGGCATCTGCCACACGGCTTTTCGGACGCTATGAAATGAATATTGATGCCAAAGGACGTCTCTTTTTTCCTGCCAAACAACGGGAAAAGATTGAAGGAAGTATTCTTCACGTTACCCGTGGCTTGGACGATTGTCTGTTTGCATTCACCGATGCTCAATGGGACGCTTTTCTGGAAAAGATCGGAACTTTACCCATTGCAAAAGCCCGCAGTATGGAACGGTACTTCGTCGGGAATTCCAACGATGCGGAAATGGACGAGCAGGGAAGAATCAAAATTCCCGTTAAACTCCGGGAAATTGCCGGATTGGAAAAGGAAGTCACCATCGTCGGTCTTCGGGAGCGGCTTGAGATCTGGGATACCGCCCGCTGGAACGCCATGAACGACGAACTTTCCGGAGAAGATATTGCGGCAATGCTGGAGGATATGAACTTCTGATATGGAATTTAAGCACGTTTCCATCATGGTTCAGGAGATTCTGGAAGGGTTGAATATCAAACCCGACGGCGTTTATGCCGACGGCACTGCCGGCGGGGGAGGTCATTCCCTTGCCATCGGGCAGCGTCTTTCCGAACGGGGCACGATGATCTGCAACGATCGGGACGGCGACGCCTTGAACGCCTGTGAAGAACGGCTGAAAGACCTTTCCTGCAACCTTCGGTTGATCCGCGGAACGTTCTCCGATCTTGTTTCGAATGCCGGAATCCCTTTTGACGGCGTGCTTCTCGACTTGGGAGTTTCGTCCTATCAACTGGATTGTGCAGAGCGCGGATTTTCCTATATGCAGAACGCCCCTCTCGATATGCGTATGAATCAGGAAGATAAACTTACCGCAAAAGACGTGGTAAATCAATGGTCGGAATCGGAACTGACCCGCATCTTTTTTGAATACGGAGAAGAACGTTATTCCCGCCGCATCGCCTCTGAAATCGTAAAATGCCGGGCAAGAAAGCCTATTGAAACTACCTTTGAATTGGTTGATATCATCAAACAAGCCCTTCCCAAAGCCGCTTTGAAGGAAAAACAACACCCCGCAAAACGCGTTTTTCAAGCCATTCGCATCGCCGTCAACGACGAACTGGAACAAGTTCGCACCGCTTTGGACTCCATCGTGGAAAATATGAACGACGGCGGACGTATTGCGGTTCTTACGTTCCATAGTCTGGAAGACCGCATCGTCAAAACCGCCTTTGCCCGATACGAACGCCCCTGCACCTGTCCTCCGGAATTTCCGGTCTGCGTCTGCGGAAAGAAATCCTTGGGAAAGGTCATCGTCAAAGGAATTTCTCCCTCCCCGGAAGAAATAGCGGCAAATCCCCGTTCCCGCAGTACCCGGTTAAGGGTTTTTGAACGCCGGATCGAAGAATAAGCAAATCAACGTTAACATAAACACCAAACAAAAAACACAAACATCAAACGACCCAAGCACCCAAACACACAACGCAACCACAAAAATCTAAAAGGAGGAAAACGATTTATGAAACTCCCCTCACTCAAATTTAATTTTCTTACCATCTTCCTCGTTGTCGGCATCGTCGTTCTCCTCCTGCTGACCGTCAGCTGCAGTATCTCTCAAAACGAGAAGAACGCGGAGCTTCGTACCTTAAACAACGAACTTTCCGCCGCCGTCAACGAAGGAACCAAACTTCAGATCGAAATTGACCGCCGATCCGACTTCTTCTCCGTTGAGCGGTACGCCTCGAAAGAATTGGGCATGCACAAATTGGAAAAATATCAGATCCAGTACATTCAATACGACGTGTCCGGTACCGCGGAACTTCTCAATAATGAAGAAGATGAAGATTTCTTCGGTCAGGTCGCAAAAGCATTCTCCGCCATCGGCGACTTCTTTGGAAATTGAGTTCTGTCCCTCATGCCGCGGGAATATAATATTTTGTGTCGTCACTTCGTTTTCGCGTGCTCCCGCGGATGAGAAAGGATCCCTATTATGAATATGCCTTCCAAAAACAACCGAGCTATTCGCATTCTGTTCCCCCTTTTCTTCGGGGTAGTGTTTCTCGGTTTGGCGGGAAGGCTTTTTTATTTGCAGGTAATTCAGCACGAGAAATACGAAAGTCTCGCCTTGGATCAGCAAACCTGGGAAATTACCGTTGACCCCGACCGGGGTTCTATTAAAGACGTAAACGGCGTTGATCTTGCCGTCAGTGCCACCGCTTACCAGGTTCTTATGGCACCTGCCCAGTTGACCGAGGAAAAAGATTGCGTTGAAGTTGCTGCGTTTCTTTCGGAAGCCTTGGGCTTGAATTACGAAACGGTCTATAATCAAACCCAGAAGAACAGTCAATATCTTGCAGTGAAGCGGCGGGTCGAAAAAGCCGATGCCGACAAAGTTACCCAATGGGTTTCGGAACACAGCGGATACAAGACCGCCCTTTGGGTCAGCGAGGATACCAAGCGGTATTATCCTTATAAAAACTTGCTTTCCACCGTCGTCGGATTCGTCGGTTCGGACAATCAGGGATTGGAAGGATTGGAATATTATTACGATTCGTATCTTTCCGGCACTCCGGGCAAAATTACTGCGGTCCGTACCGCAAAAGGTTCTGCCATGCCCTATGAATACGAATCCTATCAGGACGCGGTGGACGGTTACGATCTGTATCTTACCACCGATATTCAGTTACAGTATATTTTGGAAAAGTATATTTCCAATGCCCGGGTGGAGCATAACGTTCAGTCCCGTATCGGCGGGGTGATCATGAACGTGAAGACCGGAGCGGTTCTTGCCATGTCTTCCAAACCGGATTACGATTTGAACGATCCTTTCACCATTACCGATGAAATGACCTTGGAGAAACTTTTGGGAAAATACGCGGAAGGAAGCGCGGAATACAAATCCGCTTACACCGCTAAACAGTTGGAATACCGCAAAAATAAGATCATTACCGAACAATACGACCCCGGTTCTACTTTTAAGATCTTCACCGCCGCCATGGCGTTGGAAGAAAACCTCGTTCCGTTAACGGAAACCTTCTACTGCAGCAGTCAGATCGATATGGGAGCGATTACGTACCATTGCGCCGGTCATAAAGCCCACGGAAAAGAAATTTTCAAAGAAGCGATGGCAAATTCCTGCAACGTGGTTTTCGTTCAGGTCGCCGACCGGGTGGGCGTCGAACGCTTTTATAAGTACTTTACCCTGTTCGGCTTCCAGCAAAAGACCGGAGTCGGACTTCCCGGTGAAGTGTCTGGGATTTTCTTTGAAAAAGACGAAATGACCCGCTGGAATCTTTATTCCTCGTCCTTCGGCCAAACTTTCCAGATCACTCCCATGCAGTTGATTACCGCGGTAGGAGCTATCGCCAACGGCGGAACGTATATGAAACCCTATATTCTTGACAAGGTCGTGGATCAGGACGGAAACGTGGTTGTTCAAACCGAACCGCAATCTATCAGTCAGATCGTTTCCAAGTCCACCTGCGATACGCTCCGGGACTTTTTAGAATATACCGTCGTGAAAGGAAAGACCGGCTATTTGAAAGGGTACCGTATCTGCGGAAAAACCGGTACTTCCCAAAAATTGGAATCTACGGGATATAACGAAACGGTTATCGCATCTTACGTCTGTTTCGCTCCGGCAGACGATCCGGAGATCGCCCTTCTCGTCATGGTCGACGAACCGAACTCCACGGTCCAGTACGGTTCCTATATTGCAGCCCCTCTCGGCAGAGACATTATGGGAGAATGTTTGGAATATCTGAATATTGAGCCGGATTATGAGGACGACGGTGCCGTCATCTCCGTTTCCGTTCCCGGTGTTTCCGGAATGTCCGCGGCAGACGCCGCTGCGACCCTGGAAGAAGCCGGTCTGATTGCTAAGATTATCGGCGACGGTGAAAAAGTTGTATCTCAGCTTCCTGTGGAAAAGACTCTTCTCTACAGCGGGAATACCGTCTTGATCTATACAAATTCCAACGGGGATATTAAAAAGACTACCACCGTTCCCGATCTGCAAGGAAAGACCGCAGCCGAATGCAATTCTTTACTGCAACAGGCAGGTCTGAATATCAAAGTAATCGGAGATAATCTGAATTATTCTACCACCGTTGCCGTACGGCAAAGCATTGCCAAAGGCACGGTCGTGGAAAAAGGAACTTTGGTTACCGTGAATTTTCAGGGGCAAAATCAAGGATAAAAAAAGCTTTTCGGACGTAGAATGTTTATAATACGTTCGGAAAGGTTGATGATTTTGCAACTGTCTTTGTTGGCGTCTTCCGTGTTTTCTTGTGAACCCTTCGGAGATTTAGAGATTTCGCTTGTTACCGATGTAAGCAGCAGGGTCGTTCCCGGTGCGCTTTTCGTTGCCATTCCCGGCAGGCATGCGGACGGACATCTCTTTTTGTCCGACGCGGTAGCCAAAGGAGCCGCCGCCGTGGTAGTTTCTTCAGAAAGTCCACCCTTGCCCATACCTACCTTTCGGGTTCCCGATTCCCGTCGTGCTTTTGCTCTTCTTTGCGGGAATTTTTTCGGAAATCCTTCCCGGGATCTGACTTTGATCGGGATTACCGGAACCAACGGAAAAACCTCCACCGCGTATATGCTGGACCATTGCCTTCGGGCGTGCGGAGTCAAGACCAGCTTGATCGGTACTGTTTGCACTAATGACGGAGCGGTAGGTAAAAAATCTTCTTTGACGACCCCGGATCCTTCGGCGTTACACCGGATTTTTGCAGAAGCAAGACGCCACGGCTGTACCCACACCGTGATGGAAGTTTCTTCCCAATCCCTCGATCAGTCCCGGATTGCCGGATTGGAATTTGAATTGGGGATTTTTACCAATTTAACGGTAGATCATTTGGATTATCACGGCTCCATGCAAGCCTACCGCGATGCAAAACTAAAATTGTTTTCTCAATGCCGCAAAGGATTGATCAATGCTGACAGTGATTATGCGGCACCGTTTTTAGCCTGTCCCGGGGCTTTGTCTTTTTCGGCTTCTCATTCAGCCGATTTCCGGGCAAGCCGGATCTATATGACCGGCGAAGGGGTTTCTTATTTGGAATGTTCTCCTTCCGGACAACGGGAAGTTTTTCTCCCGGTCTGGGGGCGGTTCAGTATTTATAATTCTTTGGCGGCACTTGCCGCAGCGGAATGTTTGGGACTGGATCCCGATACCTGTGTCAAGGCTCTTTCTTCTTTTCCCGGAGTTCCCGGACGGTTAGAATCTCTGGGTGCAGACCTTCCGTTCCGCCTTTTCATTGATTATGCTCACACTCCCGACGGATTGGAAAACGTGCTCCGGTCCCTTCGGGAAACTACCGTCGGAAGAATTCTCGTCGTATTTGGTTGCGGCGGAGACCGGGATCAAAGCAAGCGCCCCGAAATGGGACGGATCGCCACCCGATTGGCGGATCTCGCCTTTATTACTTCCGATAATCCCCGTTCTGAAGATCCGGAAGATATCATTCGTCAGATCGTCAGCGGCGCGGAAGGGGACCGTTATCAGATCGTTTCCGACCGCACTCAAGCCATTCGTCTTGCCATTCAATCTGCAAGCCCGGGGGACACCGTCCTTCTTGCAGGGAAGGGGCACGAGACCTGGCAGGTCTTCTCCGATCGGGTCGTCCATTACGATGAACGGGAAATTGCACGGGAAATTCTTAAGGAGGAAGGATATTAAATAATGATCTTTCGCATGTCTGAATTTGCCAGGATCGTCGGCGGAAAATGCCTGCGTGACGGTGAATTCTCTGATTTTTGTATTGACTCCCGGAAAGGAAAATCCGGAGATTTGTTTATTTGTCTGAAAGGGGCAAGGGTGGACGGCCACGACTTTATTTCAAAAGCCTTGGAGAAGGGCGTTTCTGCTCTTTTAATCGACCGGGAGGTAGACTGTGATCTGCCCAGAGTTCTCGTTCCCGATACTCTGAAAGCACTGCAGGATTTTGCGTCTTGGTATCGCACCCGTCCGGATCTGAAGGTGATTGCCGTCACCGGAAGCGTGGGAAAGACCACTACGAAGGAGTTTATCTCTGCCGTCCTGTCCCAAAAATTTCCCACCTATAAAACCCAAGGGAATATGAACAGCGAAACCGGACTTCCCTTGACTCTTCTCCACGTTGCTCCTACCGATCAAATGGCGGTTACGGAAATGGGAATGTGTAATTTCGGGGAGATCTCTGAACTTTCCCGGATTGCCCGCCCCGATATCGGCGTTTTGACCAATATCGGTATGTGTCATATTGAATACCTCGGTTCTCAAGAAGGAATTCTGAAGGCGAAAATGGAGATTGTAGACGGCATGTCCGACGACGGCGTTTTGGTCGTCAACGGTGACGATCCGTTTCTCTCTACCGTGACCGGTACCAAGCAAAAACGGGTTATGTACGGATTAAACAGCCCCGAATACGATTACTACGCTTATAACGTTGCCGTTCTCAGCGAAGGGGTTTATTTTACTGCAAAAACCCCTATTGGAGATCTTGAGGTTCAACTTGCCATCGACGGAATTCATAACGTCTATAATTCTTTGGCTGCCATTGCCGTCGGTGTTCTCTGCGGCATGGATCTGCCTTCCATCGGGGAAGGACTCCGCTGTATGGAAAAAGCCCCTATGCGCCAAAATATCCGTAAAGAAAACGGAATGACCCTGATTGAAGATTGTTACAACGCTTCCCCCACGTCTATGAAAGCGTCCATTGACGTTTTGAAAGGAAAGCCCGGCAGAAAAATTGCCGTTTTGGGTGATATGTTGGAATTGGGCGAGCGTTCTTACGAATTCCACAAGCAGGTAGGCGAATTATTGGAGGGGATCTCGGTTCTGATCGCTTACGGTAATTTTGCCGAAGCCTATTTGGAAGGGGCTTCCCTTGCCGGCGTATTGCAACGGATTCCCTGCCGTACCCCCGAAGATGCCGCCGTCAACCTGAAATTGGTTGCGCGCCCCGACGATGTGATCCTCTTTAAGGCAAGCCGCGGAATGCAGGCGGAAAAAGTAATTGAATGTTTTCTCAACGATAAAAAAGAGCAGGAGGACGTGTAAATGCCCGATTATCTTTACGTAATTCTCGGATTCGTTTGCGCCCTGGTCATTGGTTTGATCCTTATTCCCTTGCTGATTCCCGTTTTGCGCCGGTTAAAGTTCGGTCAGCAGATCTTAATTCAGGACGGACCTTCCTGGCACAAGAAAAAGCAGGGAACTCCCACGATGGGAGGTCTTGCCTTTATCGTTTCTACGGTCGTTTCCTTCTTGTTTTTCGGATTTCAGTTCTATCGGGAAGGGGAGACTTTGATTTCCGTTCAGGGCCCTTCCGTTGCCATGACGGTTCTGATCTTTTCCGTTCTTTTTTCCATGATCGGGTTTGCCGATGATATGACTAAGATCCGGAGGAAGCACAACGACGGTTTGACCCCCATGCAAAAGATCCTTTTTCAAGGGATCCTATGTTTCGCTTTTATTCTTTACATCGGTGCACGCAACGGGTTTTCCACCTCTCTTTTGATTCCGGTTTTTGGTGTCGTTTGGAATTTCTCTTTTCTTTATTACGTTATTGCCATTCTACTTATCGTCGGATTTGTCAATGCTGTCAATCTGACCGACGGCGTGGACGGTCTCTGTACCACCGTCACTCTTCCCGTTGCCGCCTTTTTCTGTGTCACCGGTGCTTTAATGAAATTAACCGACGTTTCGGTTTTGGCGGCGTGCCTTCTCGGTTCCTGCGTGGCTTATCTGGTCTATAATTGGTATCCTTCCAAAATCATGATGGGGGATACCGGCTCCTTCTTCCTGGGTTCGATGGTCGTGGGACTGTCTTTTGCTCTCGATATGCCGCTGGTGATTTTGCTCGTAGGTATCGTCTATTTCTGCGAAGCCCTCTCGGTTATGATTCAAGTGGTTTATTTCAAGCTTACTCATGGAAAGCGTCTTTTCAAAATGACCCCCATTCATCACAGTTTTGAATTGAGCGGTTATTCCGAACGGCAGATCTGCCTCATGTTCGGCGGTTGCTCCCTTCTTGCATGTTCCTTGGTTATGATCTGGGTCTTTGCTTATTTTGCATGATGAACGATTTTTATTTTATATGAAAGGAGTTTTGGCATGAAAAAGGGTACCTTTTCTTCCCGCGCCAGACGGTTAACCAGCGTGGACCTTCCGTTTCTCGTCGGAGTCCTGCTTCTTTTGGCAATCGGTCTTGCAACGTTGTATTCTGCCGGTTATGCCAAAGCTCTGCAAAAAACCGGAAACAGTTATTATTATATTTCCCGTCAGGGGATTTTCGCAGCGATCGGACTCGTGGGAATGACGGTGCTTTCCTGGATTCCGTATAAGTTTTATAAAAAGATTTCTCTCATTTTTTACGGCGTTTGCGTCGCTCTTCTCGGCGCAGTCCTGTTTTTGAGTAACGACACCGAAAAACGCTGGCTCTATATCGGCTCGTTCCAATTTCAACCTTCGGAATTTGCAAAAGTAGCGGTTATAATCCTGCTTGCGGCGTATCTGTCCAACCCCAAACTTCGGATCCGTAATTTCTGGCGGGGGATCGTGTTTCCGGGCGTGATCTTCGGTGTTTGCGCCCTTTTGGTCGGGATCGAACCCCATCTCTCCGGTGCAATTTTGGTCGCGTCCATCGGCATTATGATGATCATTGCCGCCGGTGCCAATTTTCTGCATTTAGTTCCCATCGGTCTGGTTTGTGCCGCCGGTGCCGTTGCGCTTTATTTCAGCGAAGAATATATGCAAAAGCGGATCGAATATTGGCTGCACCCCGAATTAGACCCGACCGGAGACGGTTACCAGGCGTTGCAATCTCTCTACGCCATCGGTTCCGGCGGTCTGACCGGACTGGGCTACGGCAACAGCCGACAGAAATATCTCTACCTTCCCGAACCGCAAAACGACTTTATTTTCTCCGTTTTTTGCGAAGAAATGGGTTGGATCGCCGCCCTTTTGGTTTTGGGTATTTTTGCTTTTGTCATCGCCCGCGGATTTTATATCGCGGCAAAAGCACCCGATAAATTTTCTTCCCTCATCGTCGTCGGGATCATCTCCCGCCTTGCGGTGCAGACCATCTTTAACATTGCCGTCGTTTCCGGAGCGTTTCCGGTCACCGGGATTTCCCTTCCCTTCTTCAGTTACGGAGGGACGGCGCTGGTGGTTCTGTTAGGGGAAATGGGAATCGTTCTTCAGATCTCAAGGTACGCGTCTTTGGAAAAGGACGCCCCCATCAAGGATACGGAAAATAAAAAGAGTGGAACGGGACGCTGAATCTCTTCCGGAAACGAGGCGTAATTTATGAAATTTCTTTTTGCTTGCGGAGGAACTTCCGGGCATATCAACCCTGCTCTTGCCATTGCAGGAGAATTGCGCCGCCGGCACCCCGATGCGGAATTTCTATTTATGGGAACCCCCGACCATTTGGAAGCGGACCTGGTTCCCCGGGCGGGATATAATTTTAAGACCATCGAAGTCTCCGGTCTGCGCCGGAGTTTTTCTCCTGCCGCTTTGAAGCATAATTTTTCCTCGGTCTCCAAATAT
>JAZNDV010000005.1:0-18637 GCA_045588285.1 Eubacteriales bacterium | reverse complement strand
CATCTGCATAAAGCCGGGCTTTTTCGAGACCGAATCGTTGGATCAATTTATCGTAAATTAATCCGTGTTGCAGCGTTATTTTTGCCGTTGTGTTTTCGGTAATCCCACTGCAAATTCTTTTTGCTTCAACCAATATGCAATCAATTCCGCTCTTTTTTAGTTGATACGCACACAGAATCCCGGCAATTCCGCCACCGATGATAAGCACGTCCGTTTTTATATCCTTTTTTAACGGCTCAAAGCTTTTGCGGCTTACGTTTTCTATCCAAAGGGAATTCATATCATCACGTCCTTATGGGAATAGTATCAGCGAATTTCCGAGCAATATTCCGTCAAGAACGCAAAAATATGACCACCGATCAGTTTCGATGGTCATAGAAGAGAGTTTATTTATTCTTTTGTGAAAACGCTTCTAAACGCGCGATTTTTGCTTTTTGAAGATGCGTTTTTATTTCGGTCAATCCTTCTCCCACGAGGGACATGGTTCGTTCGTAGGATTCTTCTGCATGAGTAAAATTGGTGTCGTTAAGGGCAAATGCCATTTTCCAATCTTCAATGGAACGGTCCAAGGGAAGAATACTGTACACGTTTTTTCCGTTTTCTTTGTGCAAATAGATCCACGTAGGAAGGACGTTTGCTTCTTCCAGTGCTACCGTACCATCGCTGTATTTTGTAAATGAAAATGAAAATAAGATTCCGTCTTCCGTATTTCCTGTTTTAAGGTCCATCAGATTCCGCCGTTGATTGGAGAGAAAATTCCCGGTAGAATAGAGACATACGGTTTTGTGAGTTTCATCTACAGAACTTTCCAGCAGATCCATAGGCTGAATAACGTGGGGGTGGCCACCTACGATGACATCAATGCCAAGATCACACATCTTTTGTGCAATGTTTTTCTGTGAGGCTGCAGGGGAGAGCTGATACTCATTTCCCCAGTGGATATACAGAACCGTAGCGTCTACTCCTTCCTCTTTCATGTTTGCAATATGTTCTTCCACTTCCGCGTAGAATTTATCCAATTGCTTATAATCGAAGGAATTGATGTGCCCAACGGAGGCCTCTGACGTCAAGATTCCGTTGATGGACGGTCTGTCCGGGTAGGAATCGCCGGTTTCGTAGGTATAGGATATCATTCCAATACGAATGCCATTTATGTCTTTTATAATGTACTTTGCGTTATTTTTGTCACTCACCGTGCCAAGAGTGTCCAATCCGTTCGCCGTAAGGATGCCTAACGTTCTCTGAAGTCCTGCAAGCCCGGTATCGTAGCAATGATTGTTTGCCGTCATTGCCATGTCAAATCCTGCATTTTTCAACGCTGTGGAGATGGAATCAGGAGAATTGAATCGGGGATACCCCGTATAGGTTTTTCCGTTTTCCGTACCGCCCAATGTGACTTCTAAGTTCGCTACTGCATAATCTGCGGCTGAAATATAAGGAGAAACGTAGGAAAAGAACGGATCGAAAATATAAGAATTCGTTTCTTTGTCTTCTGCGGCGTATAACACGGAAAGATGAGTCAAAATGTCTCCCGCAACGGAAACGGTGGCAGAAGACACCGGAAGGATCGCTTCCTCTTTCTGTGTACCGGAGTTTGTGTCCGAAGTGTCTGTGGAATTCAGCGTATCAGTTATTGTGGAAGGATTGCCCGCAGGACCTGAGGTCGGTGCGTTTCTAATCGCAAATACTACTACAAAAACGATTGCAATGAGAAACATCATTACAGACGCAATAATCAAAGCAATTGTACTGTTTTTTCTGCTGCGGTTTCTTTGACTGCGCGGACCGTTGCAATTTTCCGACATAACAAGCAATTATCCTTTCAAAATTTCAGGTAAAAAGAAGACGTGTGGGTTATAGCATATGATAAAAAGAATATTAAAAATTTTTGATAATTTCAATAATTCCCCGACAGCAGTTCTGTCGGGGAACCGTTTGAATCGAAGATCCGACTTACTTATTTTTAAGAATATCGCGGATTTCTTCTAAAAGTTTCGCTTGGTTGATCTGAGCCTCTTCTAATGCGTTTTGCCGCGCTTGAAGGGCTGCGGCAGCTTCACTTGCCTTTGCTTTTTCTTCTTCTTCTGCTTTTGCTTGTTCCGCTGCAATTTTCTTGGCTTCCATTTTATTTTTTGCAATCATGATAACTCGTAGAACACAGAAGATGCACAGTGCGGTAATCAAGAAGTCAAGAACAGTTTGCACCCATGTTCCCCACAGAATGGCAACTTCAGGAGTAAGTACTTTCCCGGCTTCGTCAAGGACTTCAGGAGTGATAACAGTTTTGATGGAATCCAGGCTTCCGCTTTTCACAAAAAGCGCAACGAACGGATTGATAATATAATTGACAAGACCGGTCACGATTTTTCCGAAGGACCCGCCGATGACAACACCGACAGCCATGTCAATTACGTTGCCTTTGGTAATAAACGCCTTAAAGTCTTTGAAAAATGTCGTTTTCATTCATAATTCCTCTCTTCTTGTAGACTTATAGTCCTATTATAACGCAAAAAACAGATTATGTCAAGGAATTTGTTGAAAAAAATGTTTTTACGGTTCTGATGTTTCAAAAAATTCAAAATCAGCGTTGCCCTTGACAAAGCGGGAAGCAGATGATATAATAATAATGAGAAATTGATAATGGAGAATAATATGAGAAAATTCGCAGGTGTTCTTTTATTTTTTGCGTTTGTTTTTGCCGCATTTTTACCTCTTCAGGGAGAAGAAAGCGTCATCGCGAAAGATATTACGAAAAAAAATTCTTTCCAGTTGATTTCCGGGAGCGGTTCAATCTCCCGGCTCTATGATCGTACCGTAAAAACAGCCTGCTCAGCAAAGGAGCATTTTGAACTCCGGATCACCTCTGACGAACCGATTTACGGTATTTATTTAATGTGGAATCATACACCGCCGTTGTGGAATCTATCAGGGGTAAATGATACAGTTACCGGCGGGGAATACGGATTTTGGCACGAATATAAAGCCTTACAGGGAGAAGACTCCTATACTCTTACCTGGGACGGGGAAGCATATTTGGCTGAAGTATATTTGTTGAGCGAAGGTGATTTGCCTGATTTCGTTCAAGTTTGGGAACCTCCTTGCGAAAAAGCAGATCTTCTTCTGTTACCGACCCATGCGGACGATGAGCATCTTTGGTTTGGAGGTACGATGCCATATTATGCAGGAGAATTGGGATATAAGATTCAAGTCGTATATTTGATGAAGCACGTTTACGGTCGCCATCACGAATTGATTAACGGTCTTTGGACGGTAGGAGTTCGTAATTATCCGGTGATTTCCGAATTCATTGATAAATATTGTGCAAATCTGGCGCAGGCACAGTCGTACTATCCCGAAGAAGAAGTGCTTGAATTCTTGGTGGAGAATATTCGCCGTTTCAAGCCGGAAGTAATTATCGGTCATGATCTGGACGGAGAATACGGTCATGGCGCTCATATTTTGAATGCAAAAGTTTTGTCGGAACAAGCCCTTACTGCAGCAAATGATTCGAAACAATTTCCGGAGAGCCTAGGGGCTTATGGAACGTGGGAAACAAAAAAATGCTATCTTCATTTATATCAGGAAAATCAGATTTTCATTAACTGGAAAGAAAAGGAACTGTCTGCCTTTGATGGCATCAACGCCTATGATATGGCTCAGGCAGGGTTTGATCAACACGTGTCGCAACGGACTTTTTTCTCTATGTCCTTAGATAATCGGGCAAGATATGGGAACGGATTGTTCGGATTATACGCTACGACGGTTGGTCCCGATGTCTTAAGAAATGATTTTTTGGAAAATATTCCGGCGGAATGTTTAACTACTTGGGTGGAACCGGAACCGGTAATTACGGATACGAACATTGAATATAATACTGTAAGCACAGATATGGATTTATCTCAGTCTGATCGTAATACGGTACAGGCGGATCATCGGATACTCACGTTTATTATGATTGCAGTTTTACTGATCCTATGTCTTACGGTGTTCGCCGCAATTCTTATTTTGGCACAGAAACGCCGCCGGGGAAAATGATGCGCCAAAAAAATTTTGGATTTCTCTCACTTGCGCAAAGTGAATATTTTACCCGTAAATGACTTGACAAAACTCTCACATTGTGGTACAATAACAAGGTATCTTTTGCGGGTGTGGCGGAATTGGCAGACGCGCCAGACTTAGGATCTGGTGTCTCCGACGTGCAGGTTCGACCCCTGTCACCCGCACCAAAGCATTCAAACCCGAACCTTTTACCAATCGGTGAAACGTTCGGGTTTGTTGTTTTCTTAAAAGATGTTAAATAGCCTTTGTTTGTGGCAGTACAGAGTTTATTGCTCTGTGCTGCCACTTCTTCGTTTCAATGAATTTCATACATATAAGGAGAATTGAAATGAAGACGACAAAAACATCTAAAACCAACACAAGATCAAGAATCATTTTCTTTGCTATCGTACTTACATATAACCTGTTACTCGGCTTGTACCTGAAAGATTTTCTTGTGATTTCGCCTATGCTGTTGACGTTTTATTTATGAACAAAAACGATATAACTTGTAGTGAAGTTACAATAAACGATGGGTTATTCCCAATGTTTATTGATTTTCAGGCGGGTCTGTACTAAATGTTGGGTATTGACCATTAACATCAGGACGTTGATATAAAGTAAAAAAATCCGGTTCTATGATAAACTTGCGTTCATCATAGAACCTCTTTTTTTATCGTATTTAGTCATCTGCACCTAAGAATTTCTTAACCTTGTCAGCAAAAGAACTTTTCTTTTCATAGGTGCGTTTGTTTTCGATAGCATCAAACTCTTTCAACAATTCTTTTTGGCGGGAATTGAGATTTTTCGGTGTTTCCACAATAATCCGGACATATAAGTTTCCTTTACCCTTGGAATTCAGATAGGGAACACCTCTGCCTTTTAGATTTAACACCGTACCGCTTTGGGTTCCGGTGTCAATTTTCTGCATTACCTTCGTACCGTCTAATTGGGGAACTTCTATCTCGCAACCCAATGCAGCTTGTGTGAAGGTGATGGGAAAATCGCAGAACAAATCATAATTTTTCCGTTCAAAAATACTGTGAGAACGGACGGAAATAGAAATATTCAAATCTCCGGCGGGACCGCCCTTGATTCCGGCGCACCCCTGACCGTTCAATGTAATAACCTGTCCGTTAGCAATTCCGGCTGGAATCGTTACGGTAATCGTTCTTTGTTTCCGCTCTTGTCCGGTGCCGTTACAGTTTTTGCATGGGGTTTTAATAATTTTACCGGTGCCGTAGCAATTGGTACATGTTCTTTCGCTTTGCATTGCTCCAAACATTGTCTGTTGTACCGTTTTTACCCGACCCGTTCCTCGGCAGGTAGGACAAGTTTCGGCAGTAGTTCCCTTCGCAGCACCGGAGCCGTTGCATTCCGAGCAGTTTTCTTTACGGGTGATCGTTACGGACTTTTTGCACCCAAAGACGGCTTCCTCAAAGGTAAGTGTCAGATTGGTGTCCACGTCATCGCCGGGAATAGCAGAAGAACGACGGCGTGTCCCGGCTCCGCCTCCGAAGAAATTGCCGAAGACGTCTCCGAAAATATCACCGAGATCTACGTTTGTGTATGCACCGCCGTAGCCACCGTAACCGCCTGGCGCACCTGCTCCAAAGTTTGGGTCTACGCCGGCATGTCCAAACTGATCGTATTTCGCCCTTTTATCTGCATCTGAGAGTACTTCGTAAGCTTCATTGACTTCTTTGAATTTTTGTTCTGCTTCTTTGTTTCCGGGGTTCAGGTCGGGGTGATATTTCTTTGCCATTTGCCGGTAGGCCCGTTTCAGTTCATCCGCACTGGCGGATTTTTCCACGCCCAAAACCTCGTAAAAATCGCGTTTATCTGCCATGGTATTCCTCTTATACGAACATATCAAGGGGATGGGAAAATCCCCTTGATATGCTATTATTTTATCCCTTAGTCGTTGTCGTCAACCTTGAAATCGTCCACCTTGACGTTTCCGTCAGCAGTCGGTTCTCCCGCCGGCGCTCCGTCGGGTGCTACGTTACCTTGAGGCTGTTGCTGAGCATAGATTTTCTCTGCGATTTTGTAAAATCTCTGTTGCAGTTCCTCAGTTTCTTTTTTGATTGCCTCCGTATCGTTGCCTTTGACGGTTTCTTTCAGTTTTTCGATCTGCTCGTTGACAGGTGATTTGTCCGCATCGTCCAATTTATCGCCCATCTCGTTCATGGACTTTTCACACTGGTAGATCATCTGATCGGCGTTATTGCGGATCTCTACTTCTTCCCGGCGCTTTTTATCTTCTTCTGCGAATTTTTCTGCGTCCTGAACTGCCTTTTCCACATCTTCTTTCGACATATTGGTGGAAGCAGTAATGGTGATCTTTTGCTCTTTTCCGGTGCCCAGATCCTTCGCGCTGACGTTTACGATACCGTTGGCGTCAATGTCGAACGTAACTTCAATTTGAGGAACTTGTTTGGGTGCGGCAGGAATTCCGTCCAAATGGAAACGGCCGAGGGTTTTGTTGTCGGCTGCCATTTCACGTTCGCCCTGAAGCACGTGAACTTCGACGGAGGTTTGATTGTCTGCAGCTGTGGTAAAGATTTGACTCTTCTTTACGGGAATGGTGGTGTTGCGTTCAATCAATTTGGTAGCGATTCCTCCGTAAGTTTCAACGCCCAAAGAAAGGGGAGTTACGTCCAGCAGAACCAAGCCTTGAACGTCACCGCCCAAAATACCTCCCTGAATGGCAGCACCGACGGCAACACATTCGTCGGGATTGATACCCTTATGGGGTTCTTTCCCCAAGAAATCCTTCAGTTTTTCCTGAACGGCAGGGATACGGGAAGATCCGCCGACCAAAAGAACTTTATCAATTTGTGCGGGGGTAAGCCCTGCATCATTCAAAGCTTTTTTCGTAGGAACCATCGTTCCTTCCACCAGATCTGCGGTCAGTTCGTTGAATTTCGCCCGCGTTAAAGTGATGTCCATATGTTTCGGACCGGTGGCGTCTGCAGTGATAAAGGGAAGGTTAATGTTAGATGTGGTCATGCCGGAAAGTTCGATTTTTGCCTTTTCAGCGGCTTCCTTCAATCGTTGCATTGCCATTTTGTCTGCAGAAAGATCAATCCCGTTTTCTTTTTTGAACTCAGAAACGAGATAATTCATGATTCTCTCGTCAAAGTCGTCACCGCCCAACCGAGTGTTTCCGTTGGTTGCCATAACTTCAAAAACGCCGTCTCCGATATCCAGAATGGAAACGTCGAAAGTACCGCCGCCCAAGTCGTAAACCATGACTTTTTGAGAAGTTTCTTTATCTACGCCGTAAGCAAGAGCCGCCGCGGTAGGTTCGTTGATAATACGAAGAACTTCCAGACCGGCAATCGTGCCGGCGTTCTTGGTCGCCTGCCGCTGAGAGTCGTTAAAGTACGCGGGCACGGTAATAACCGCCTGCGTAACTTTTTCACCTAAATACGCTTCTGCGTCTGCCTTCAATTTTTGAAGGGTCATAGCAGAAATCATTTCGGGAGTATAATCCGTACCGTCGATATTGACCTTTTTATTCGTTCCCATATCACGCTTGATGGAAATAATCGTGCGATCGGGGTTTGTAATTGCTTGACGCTTTGCTACCTGACCCACCATGCGTTCTCCGGATTTAGAGAATGCTACAACGGATGGGGTGGTTCTTGCGCCTTCCGCATTGGCGATAACGACAGGTTCCCCGCCTTCCATGATAGCTACGCAAGAGTTTGTCGTACCAAGATCTATTCCGATAATTTTACTCATTTGTATTTACCTCCTAAAGATTGTGTTGTTATAATTAGTAATATATTGTTAACAGTTTGAAGACTTTAATTCGCAACTTTGACCAGTGCATGCCGAACGACCTTATCGCCCAGTTTATACCCTTTTTGAAAGACCTCCGTAATGACGCTTTCTCCGAGTGATTCGTCGTCCACATGCATTACTGCATTGTGAATTTGGGGATCAAATTTATCTCCGGGATTTCCGACAGGGAAGACGTTGAGATTCTCAAAAGCCTTTAGTGCTTGCGATAAGACCATTTCAACGCCGGATTTCATTGGGCTGTCCTCAGCCGCAGAAATTGCGCGTTCCAAATTGTCGATAATCGGCAAAAGTTCGGCAACCGCATCGGCAGTGGCATTTGTATACGCAGCATTTTTTTCTGCCGCAGAACGTTTCTTAAAATTATCAAAATCCGCCGCTAACCGAACGAATCGATCGTGCCATTCGTCCGTGATGGGAGTGTCTTCCACTTTGTTTTCTTCGCAAACCTCCGTATTTTCGGTAGTTTCTACGGTCTCTTCAGGCGAATTTTCAGAGGTTGATTGTTTTTTCTTGTCTTTCATTTTTCGGGGTCCTTTCCTTAATATTCCCGTTCAATAAATGTTTTGAGATGCGTTAAAATATGGTTGCACCCGGCGATGGTGCGGGCGTAATTCATTCGTGTCGGTCCCACAAGACCGAGCATAATGGGAATTTTTTTATCACAGAATAACGTGATGAGACTTGCGTGAGGACTGTTAAATAGTCCATTTTCCGCGCCAATGCGTATTTCAATTTCATCATTAGGTCGACTGGCCAACAACGCGTCCAGGATCTGTTCCCTTGTAGAGAGCATTCCGATGAATCCCCGGGCGGTTTCAATATCGAAAAATTCGGGGTAGCTCAAGAGATTTTCCGTGCCTCCGATATGCAATTCATAATCCCGGACTCCCGCAAGAATCTTTTTTACGGTATCTACGATTCCGCGATGATTTGGACAATGTGTTTTGATCTCATGCTCCAATAACATCATGCGGACTGACCCGATTTGATCAATGGGAAAACCGGAAAAAACCGAATTCATGATTTTGGTAAGAATCGAGGCGTCTTCCTGCGTAACGTCTACCTGTGCTCGATAGAAATAATTCTTTACTGAACCGCCGGAAGCAATGACCATAATTGCCAAAATTCGTTTTCCTGCAGGCAAAACTTCAAATTGGTATATCCCATCGGGACAGTTGGGAGAGATCCCGAAGACCGTGCAACCGGAAAACGCCGCAAGTTTATTGGTGGATGCCTCCAGCAATTCTTCCAAACTTGCACTCGTTTCAAAGGGATTGTTCAAATTCGCCCGCTCTCTTTGAGTTAGGCGATAGGGGGTCAACGTTCCAACGTAAAAACGGTATCCGGAATTGGAGGGAATGCGGCCGGAAGAGGTGTGGGTTTTTTTGAGATATCCCAAGCGTTCCAGTTCTGACATTTCATTTCGGACGGTGGCGGGGGAAACTCCGAGATTTTCCCGGACAAGAAGGGTTTTTGATCCTACCGGTTCCCCGGTTTCAATGTACGCAGAAACAATTGCAGACAAAATCAATTTCTTGCGGGCATCTAATTCCATAAATCAATCCCCTTTCGTCTAAACGTAGTCTGGTTGGCAGTTGTTTTAGCACTCTTTGTGTTTGAGTGCTAACCTATGAATACTGTACCACTTTTTCCACCATTTGTCAAGGGATTGGAATGGTTTTCCTCTAAAATGTCACAAACTTGTAACTATTGTAACATGGCAGAGCGAAGCATTTCCGATGCAGAGATAAACAATGCCCGATCCTCCGGGAGAATAAACCACGAGGGATCTTCAAATAATCGGTCCGCCACATTAGATACTTGTTCCAGAATTTTCATATCCCGGGTAAGATCTGCAAGCTTGAAGGGAGGAAGCCCGTGTTGACGGTTTCCTAAAAAATCACCGGGGCCCCGAAGTTCCAAGTCTTTGCGGCTGATCTCGAATCCGTCATTCGTAGCGCAAAACGCGGATAGACGCTCTGTCGTCTCTTCGTTCTTGTCGTCGGAAGCAATGAAACAGTAAGATTTTTGTTTTCCTCTGCCCACGCGTCCGCGCAACTGATGGAGTTGCGATAAACCGAACCGTTCCGCATTTTCAACGATTATCGTGGTTGCGTTTGGAACGTTTACCCCAACTTCAATTACCGTCGTAGATACCAAAACCGAAATCTTGTTCTTTACAAAGTCGGACAATATTTTTTCCTTTTCGTCGACTTTCATTCTTCCATGCAGACAAGCCACGGAGATCCCTTGCAAATAGGTGTTACGTAATTGTTCACAAAAATCTACGGCACTTTTCATTTCGTCATGCCCTTCCACGGAAGGGCATACTACATAGGCTTGTTCTCCCGCAAGGGCTTTTTCCCGTAAGTAGAGATACATACGTTCTTCCATTTTCGAATCCACTTTGCGGGTTGCAACGGGGATTCGCCCGGGAGGCAGTTCGTCCAGAATGGAAATATCCAAATCCCCGTAAAGAACCAACGCTAAAGATCGGGGGATCGGGGTTGCGGATAGAAAGATCATATGGGGATTTTCTCCCTTTTCCTGGATCGCAGCCCGTTGCTGGACGCCGAAACGGTGTTGTTCGTCGGCAATCGCCACCGCAAGATTTTTGAATTTAACGCTTTTTTGAATTAAAGCATGGGTTCCAATGACAAGATCCGTTTCCCCTGCCTCTAAGCGCAAAAGAAGATCTCTCTTTTCCGCCGGTCGCATCGACCCGGTCAATAATTCAACTCGAATTCCGCAAGGACTTAGAAGTGCGGAAAGAGATTCAAAATGCTGCATTGCAAGAATTTCCGTTGGTACCATCAGAGCCGTTTGTTTTCCGTTTCGGGCGGTAAGATATGCCACAGCCGCGGCAATCACGGTTTTTCCGCTCCCCACGTCACCTTGAATCAATCGGGACATAGGGAATGGACGGCGAAGCCCGTCAAAACATTCTTTGATCACCCGCTTTTGAGCGTTGGTTAGAGCGTAGGGGAGACGGTTCAAAAATGCTGTCAAATCTGCTGGCTTCAGTTGAGGTGCATTCAATTTCCGTACCCGTAATTTCAAGATCCGTACTCCGACGGTAAACAGAAACAACTCTTCAAAAATAACCCGCTTCTTTGCCTTTTCTGCTTCTTCCATCGTTTTTGGAAAATGAATAGAACGAAAGGCTTCATGTATTTCAGGTAATCCGCACTCTTCCCGAACTGACGGCAAAAGCATCTCCTTTAACTGGGTATCACAAACCTGCAACGCCGTTGCGATATTCCTGGCGAGAGAGGATTGTGTAACCCCTTCAGTTAACGGATAGATTGGTTCGATTTCAGGAATGGCTTCGGTTTTTATCTTTGGAGAATCCATTCTCCGCACGATTCCTTCCACCGTTACCGGACCGTGGAGCAATACCGTCATTCCGGGGTGAAGGTGTTCTGCAGTATATTTTTGGTTATATAAGGTAACGAATAACGTGTTTCCCTTTGGATCGGAAACGGAAAAGAGGAAGCGAGTCACACGCTTCCCCACCCGCTTGGATATGTCCGAACTGACTTTAGCCACCACCGTGGCAGTTTGTCCATTTACTAATTTGTCAATGGGATTGATTTCGGACATATTCAAGTACCCACGCGGAAAGTATCGAATCAAATCCGCACAGGTGATGATATTCAGTTTCTTCAGCAGTTCGGCACGTTTTTGACCGATGCCCCGCAAGACCGTCACGGGGCTGTTGAGAACGTCAATCATAATTTATTTTCCGATTTAATATTTCAATTATTTCTCCGCTCTCTTCCAACGGATTCCGGCAGGAGTATCTTCCAGAATAATGCCCATGGCAGTTAATTGATCCCGAATTGCATCTGCTTTTGCCCAGTCTTTTGCTTTTCGGGCTGCAGTACGCTCTGCAATCAAGGAATCAACGGCAGTATCGTCTTCTGTCGTTTCTTCCTTGGGAAGAAGGCCCAATACTTCGATCAACTCTTCTATCTTTTGAATTAAATTTTCATATACGGCCTTGACATGTCCTTCTTTTACGGTAACGTTAACTTGTTTGATCAGATCAAAAATCGCCGTCAAAGCGTTTGCAGTATTCAGATCATCGTCCATCGCTTCTTCAAAGCGGTTACGGTAAACATGGAAAGAATCCAAATATGCTTTTGCTTCCGGGGAAAGTTCGCCCTCCTGGGCGTTCTTTGCAAGGAATTTCAGATTGGTCAGACAGTTGTTGATTCGTTCCAACGATGCTTTTGCCTGCTCAATAATTCCGGGTTCGTAATTGATGGGCATACGGTAGTGCGCTGATACGGCAAAATACCGCAAGGGGAGATATCCGTATACCTTAGACAGGTCCCGGACCGTAAAGAAATTATTCTTGGATTTGCTCATTTTTTCGTTGTTTACGTTAACGAATCCAATGTGAAACCAAGAGCGGGCAAAGGTGCAGCCGTTGGCACACTGTGATTGGGCGATTTCATTTTCGTGGTGAGGAAATTTTAAGTCATGTCCGCCGCAATGAATATCAACGGTATCTCCCAAATACCGTTTCGCCATGGCACTGCATTCAATATGCCAACCGGGACGACCTTCTCCCCAGGGAGAAGTCCAATGGGGCTCTCCGGGCTTTGATGCTTTCCAAAGGGCAAAGTCCAAGGGATCTTCCTTGATTTCACTCACGTCAATACGAGCACCGGAAGCCAGATCTTCAATAGATTGTTTTAACAGGCTGGTTCCGTATTCGGGAAAACTGCGAACCCGGAAATATACGTCGCCGTTGCTCTCGTAAGCATGGCCCTTTTCAATCAGAGAAGATACCAATTCGATAATTCCGTCAATGTTTTCCGTGGCGCGCGGGTGGACGGTTGCACGCTTAATGTTCAATCCGTCAGCATCGGTGAAATACTCATTGATATATTTTTCCGCAACTTCTGCTACGGTAATGTTTTCTTCGTTGGCGCGTTTGATCATTTTGTCGTCAACGTCGGTGAAGTTTTGTACGTATTTCACGTCATAGCCTTTGAATTCCAAATACCGCCGCAGGGTGTCAAACATCATAAAAGAACGGCCGTTTCCCACGTGAAAATAGTTATAAACCGTCGGTCCGCAGGCGTAGATGCGGACGGTATTGTCTTCAACTTTGAATTCTTCTACTTTATTGGTCAATGAATTATAGAGTTTCAGCATGTTATTCTGTCTCCTGTGTATTGCTCTGTTGAAATTTTATATCGGCACAGTCCTTTGCAAGGCGTTCCAGTTGAATCCGCAGCTTGCAGATTTCCTGAGATACCGGGTCGGGAATATGGACGTTGTCGAAGTTGTCGATGCGCACACCGTCTCTTTTTACGATGCGGGCAGGAGAGCCCACGGCAGTGCAGTTTGGTGGAATATCACATAATACCACCGATCCGGCGGCGATTTTACTGTTGTCTCCTACGGTAAAAGAGCCGAGCAGTTGGGAATGTGCACCGATGAAAACGTTGTTTCCGATGGTCGGGTGGCGTTTGCCCGATTCTTTTCCGGTCCCTCCCAAGGTGACACCGTGATAAATGGTGCAATTATCTCCGATTTCTGCCGTTTCACCGATTACGACACCCATTCCGTGATCGATCAGAAGTCCTTTTCCGATTTTTGCGGCAGGGTGGATTTCTATCCCGGTACGCTTGCGGGCATGTTGAGAGAGCATACGGGCAAAAAGTTTATTCCCATGCCGATAAAAGTAATTTGCTATCCGGTGATATATTATCGCGTGCAATCCCGGATAGCAAAAGAAAACTTCTGCATCGGACCGGGCGGCAGGATCGCGTTCCCGAATGGCGCGGATATCATAGCGTAGATTTTCAAACATAGAAGGACATCAGCCTTTCAAATACGGCGCGCACGCCTTGATGTAAGGAATTGCGGAAATCCACGCGTAAACGGCGTTGACCGCAAAAAAAATTTCCGGGATAAGCAGAAAATACCAAGGCACGTAGAGGTTGCAAACGGCTATGGAATCCAAAAAAAGAAAAAGATAGGTAACGCCGATGGAAATTCCCTGCAAAATTGTTTTGACTTTTCCCCACCAATTTGCCGGAACGACCACGCCGTGAGAGGCGGCAGAGAGGCGAAGACCGGAAATCATTAATTCCCGCAATAAAATCGCGATCACAGAAAACAACATGATATGACCGAACGTTCCCATTCCTGCAAAAGCGACGCAAACGCTTAATACCAACATTTTGTCCGCAATCGGGTCTAAAAACTTACCCAAATCGGAAACGTAATCGTATTTTCGGGCAAGTTTTCCGTCAATAGCATCGGAAATCATTGCAATCCCGTATAAAATTCCTGAAATCAGTAAACTTCGAGAATATGTGATCCAACCGTTTAGATTGCTTTCAATCAAAAAGAACAATATCAGCGGGATCAACCCGATCCGGAACCAACAAATGGCGTTGGGAATATCTTTCTTGTGCATTTGATCACTCCTGTTGGAACGATGCCGTTCCGTAAAAATCATATTCTCGGTATCGTTTCAAAAGAACGGGAACGAAGGTTCCCAATTCAATCGGACGATCGGACGAGAAAATAATTTGACCGTCCACTTCCGGGGCTTGAAAATAGGCTCTGCCCACGTATTTACCATCATTTCGTCGTCCTTCGCAAAGAACTTCCACCGTTTTTCCAATCAAGGGTTTGTTGGTTTTTGTCAGAAGTTCGTGTTGAATCTCCATGATAAGATCCGCCCGGCGTTGCTTAATTTCGTCTTCGATTTGCCCCCGCATTCGACCCGCCGGAGTTCCCTCTTCTCTGGAATAGGGGAAAACCCCAAGGTTTGCGAAACGGTTAGTTTTTACAAAATTACAGAGAATTTCAAAATCTTCTTCGTTTTCTGTAGGAAATCCGGTGATAAAGGTCGTTCTCACGCTACAGTCAGGAAGAATTTCCCGGATATGAGCAATCAATTCCGTTAAAGAACGATCATCCCCGGAGCGGTTCATCTTTTTCAAAATTCGACCCGATGCGTGTTGCAGGGGAACGTCAATATAGGGGACGCATTTCTTTACTTGTGCCATGGTCTGTAATAGTTCATCGGTAATCTCTTCCGGACGGCAATACAAGATCCGAACCCAATGAACCGATTCAATTTCTGCAATATCCCGGATAAACCGGCACAGGTCGGGGTGTTTTGTGGTGTCTTGGGCAATCAGATTGATTTCCACCGCCCCGCCTCTTGCAAGCTTACGAGCTTCGTCCATGACGGAATCGTACGAACGGGGAATAAATTCCCCCCGTACCGAAGGGATTACACAATAGGAACAATGGTTGGAACAACCTTCTGCGATACGAAGATAGACCGATTTATTCCCGGTCGTCAGCATTCGGTCGTATTCCGGCGGACGGCAGGAAAGCGGTTTGTATTCCGTATATACATCTTTCGAGAGAAGCGCTTCCACGATCTTATCAAAACTCCGGGAGCCGAGGCATGCGTCGACTTCCGGCAACAGTTTTAAGACCTCATCTTGATAGCGTTGTGCAAGGCAACCGGTAACGACTAAACGTTTTAAGTTTCCGGTGTCCTTGTATGAGGCAACTTCAAGGATTGCCTCAATTGATTCGGATTTTGCGGCATCTATAAAAGTGCAGGTGTGAATTATTGCCGCGTCACATTCCGAGAGATCCGGACAAATTTCAAAACCTTCGTTGCTTAGTTGTTGTAACATCATTTCCGCGTCAATGCGGTTTTTCGCACACCCCAGTGCGATCATTCCTATTTTCAAAAGGTTTCGTCCTTTCTCCGTTCTTCATATCGGAAAAGTGCCCCGGAAATCTCCGAAGACCTATATCCAAGTCGTGTTAATTTTGCAAAAATTTTATTTTTATGAGCGGGATCGGAAAGATTTTTCCCGACAGCGGATTTTTCGAGAATCTCATCTAATTTTTTTGCCTGTACAGATTCATTATCAAATACTTCGTCGGTCACTTGACGAATCGTTTCCCGGTCAATGCCGTGGGTATAAAGCATTTGTTCCACCCTGCGCCGGCCGTAAGACTTCGCTCCCAATTCTGCTAAACGCCGTGCGTATCGGGAATCGTCCTGATAGCCATGGTCCGCCATGTATTTGATAGCCCCCAACGCAGCATCTTCCGGGATCCCTTTATCGCATAATTTCCGGAATAATTCTTTTTTGGAGTAATCTTTCCGACTCAGTATATCCACACACTTACGAATTCCGTCCAACAAATGAGCTTTTGCTCGGAGTAATTCAAAATCCTCGTCGCGAAACTCGGATCGAAGAAGAATGTCATTTTCGTTCAGAAATTTTTCATTTGCGAGAAATTCCAATCCTTCTTCGGAATAAACTTCAAACAATTTCGTTCTTCTGTGAGGACGGATATCTGTAATAAGAATCATAATTATTCTTCAAAATCGTCTGCAGAGATATTTATGTTGGCGGATTTTTCTGTTACAGTTTTGGGCTGACGGGAAGATCTTGTGACTTCCTCTACCGCTGCCTCATTGCCGTGGAGTTTGTCATTGAGATCTTTTTCCAGCCGGGCAGCCAATGCCTCGTCATTTTCGATCATTTTTTTGACGTTTTCACGACCGTTCCCCAGGCGTTCCGACCCGTACGAGAACCAACCTCCGGATTTCTGAACGATTCCAAGTTTTACGGCGCAGTCCAGCATTTCACCGGAGCGGGAAATTCCCTTCCCATAAATAAGATCAAATTCCGTTTCCCGGAAAGGAGGGGAGACCTTATTTTTGACGATTTTAACGCGGGTGCGGGAACCGTAGGCTTCCGTACCGTTTTTCAACGTTTCGATCCGGCGCACGTCAAGGCGGACGGAAGCGTAAAATTTCAACGCATTACCGCCGGTAGTAACTTCGGTAGGTCCGTACACAACACCGATTTTGGAGCGCAATTGATTGATAAAGATACAAATACACTTCGTCTTAGAGATAATTCCAGCAAGTTTCCGTAATGCCTGAGACATCATCCGGGCGTGAAGACCAACGTGGGAATCCCCCATATCTCCTTCGATCTCCGCCTTGGGAACTAAAGCGGCTACCGAGTCTACAACGATAATATCTACCGCGCCGGAACGAACCAAGGTTTCCGTAATTTCCAACGCTTGCTCCCCGTTATCAGGCTGAGATACGAGAAGGGAATCCACATCGACCCCCAATTCCGCCGCGTAAACGGGATCAAGAGCGTGTTCAGCGTCGATAAATGCCGCTGTCCCTCCCGCTTTTTGACATTCAGCAATCGTGTGCAGTGCAACGGTGGTTTTCCCGGAACTTTCCGGTCCGTAGATTTCGGTAATACGTCCCTTTGGTATCCCTCCTACTCCAAGAGCAAGATCCAGCCCAAAGGAGCCGGTAGAAATGCTTTCCACACTCAGAGTCGAGTTTTGCCCCAAGGTCATAACCGAGCCTTTTCCGAACGTTTTTTCAATTTGACTCAGCGCCGTTTCAAGGGCTTTTTTTCTGTTTTCCTGTGCATCAGCCATGGTATTTGAATCCTCCGTCTTTTCCCCGTATAATGTTTTCCGTACTAAAGGTTTATTATTACACATTATTATACAACATGCAACGGGGAAAAGCAATAGATTTTACTTTTTGTTTCGCTTTGCGTTTCATATTTTTATCAATTTGTTCGAAAATTCGGATCGAAGCGTTGCTTGAGAAGGGGAAAATCGGAACATTTTGTATACTTTTTCATAAATACTTGATTTTTGTCATGGAAAGGTATATAATTATTCCATCAAAAAGTTGGAGGTAAAATCAATGAGCTTCAAAAGTAAGTATTTGAACGACGTGTATGAGAGCGTTGAGAAGCGCAACCCCGGCGAACCTGAATTTTTGCAGGCGGTCTATGAAGTTTTGGAATCTCTCGAACCTGTAATCGAGCAGAATCCAAAATTCGAACAGTCCGGAGTGATTGAACGTATGGTCGAGCCGGAACGGCAGATCAGTTTCCGCGTATCTTGGGTGGACGATAACGGAAAAGTTCAAGTCAACCGCGGATACAGAATTCAATTCAATTCCGCAATCGGTCCTTATAAGGGCGGAATTCGGTTCCATCCTTCCGTCAACTATTCCATTATGAAATTCCTCGGTTTTGAGCAAACCTTCAAAAACAGTCTGACCGGTCTTCCCATGGGCGGAGGAAAAGGCGGTTCTGATTTCGATCCCCGCGGCAAGAGCGACGGTGAAATTATGCGGTTCTGCCAGGCATTTATGACGGAACTTTCCAAACATATCGGCGCGGATACCGACGTTCCTGCCGGCGACATTGGCGTAGGCGCACGTGAGATTGGTTATCTGTTTGGTCAGTACAAGAGACTCGCCAACGAGTTTACCGGCGTTCTGACGGGTAAGGGCATCCCCTACGGCGGCTCGCTCATCCGTCCCGAGGCTACCGGCTTCGGCGCCGTTTATTACACCGTTGAAATGCTCAAGCACTTCAAGGACGACATCAAGGGCAAGACCTTTGCTATCTCGGGCTTCGGTAACGTTGCTTGGGGTGCCGTCAAGAAGATCACCGAGCTGGGCGGTAAGGTCGTGACCATCTCGGGCCCCGACGGTTATATCTACGACGAGGACGGCGTAGCAACCGAGGAGAAGATCAACTACATGCTCGAAATGCGTGCATCCTGCCGCAACAGAGTTGAGGATTATGCCGACAAGTTCGGCGTGCCCTTCTTCAAGGGTGAGAAGCCTTGGGGCGTTAAGGCTGACATTCTTATGCCTTGTGCAACTCAGAACGAGGTTCGTGAGGCAGACGCAGAGAAGATCATCGCCAACGGCATCAAG
>JAZNDV010000004.1:0-15136 GCA_045588285.1 Eubacteriales bacterium | reverse complement strand
TGTACTTTGCCATTTTGAAGATCAAGCCTTCCCCCTTCTGCCTTTTGGACGAGATCGAAGCGGCGTTGGACGACGTTAACGTCGCCCGGTACGCTTCTTATCTCCATCGGCTTTCCGCAAAAACCCAATTCGTCACCATTACCCACCGCCGGGGCACCATGGAAGAAGCAGACAAGCTTTACGGCGTTACGATGGTCAACAAGGGAATTTCCCGGGTCATCGCCATCGACGTGGACGAAGTCAGCCGCATGAACCTGGATAAGCAATAAAGGATTGATTTTATGGGATTTTTTGAAAAAATAAAGCAGGGATTAAAACGAACCAAGGATTCCATCGGAGACGGATTAAACGGCATTTTTGCCACCTTCCGTAAGGTAGACGAAGATCTGTTGGAAGAATTGGAAGAGCTGCTGATCTTGGCAGACGTGGGATTTGAAACCACCGAAAAGATCATCGACGCATTAAGAGACCGGGCGAAGAAAGAAAACATCGATTCCGCCGATCAACTTCGGAAAACGCTGGAAGAAATTTTGGCGGAATTTATGGAAGGGGATCATTCTTTCCACCTTTCTACGAAACCCTCGGTCATTTTGGTGGTCGGGGTCAACGGGGTGGGAAAAACCACCACCATCGGAAAATACGCCAACAAACTGAAAAACGAAGGAAAATCGGTCTTGATCGCCGCCGCGGACACCTTCCGCGCCGCCGCCATCGAGCAGTTGGAAGTGTGGGCAGACCGGGCAGGGGCACAGATCGTCCGTCACGCCGAAGGATCCGACCCCGCCGCCGTGGTCTACGACGGCATCAAAGCCGCCGAAAGCCGAGGGATCGACGTTTTGATCTGCGATACGGCAGGACGGCTTCACAACAAGAAGAACCTGATGGAAGAATTGAGCAAGATCATGCGGATCATCCACCGGGAACTGCCCGACGCAGACAAGGAAGTTCTTTTGGTTCTGGACGCAACCACCGGAACCAACGCCGTAGAGCAGGCGAAATATTTCAACGACGTGGTTCCCCTGACCGGCATCGTTCTGACCAAGCTGGACGGCACCGCAAAGGGCGGCGTGACCCTGGCGGTCAAAGACGTGACGGGGATTCCCATCAAATTGGTCTGCGTGGGAGAACAGATCGACGATCTGCAATCTTTCGAACCGCAGGCTTTTGCAAAAGCATTGATTGAAAACAACTGATTTTTAGGAGATATTTTATGCTGACCAGCAAGCAACGCGCCTATTTGAGAGGACTTGCCAATTCCATGAACGATCTGTTTCAAATAGGAAAAGGCGGAATCACCGAAAACCTCATCACCCAGACCGACGAAGCATTGGAAGCCCGGGAGCTGATCAAGCTCCGGTGTCTGGAAACCGCGGGAATCACCAGCCGGGAAGCGGCGGACATTTTAGCCGAAAAATGCCGTGCCAATCCGGTGCAGGTCATCGGCAGTAAATTTATTCTTTACCGCCCCGCCTCCGACCCCAAAAAGAGAAAAATTGAACTTCCGGCGGAGAAAAAGAGAAAATGAGCCGAATCGGCATCTTCGGGGGAACCTTTGCCCCCTTTCACAAAGGGCATGAACAAGCCCTGAAAGCCTTTTTAAGTCTTGCCAAGATCGACCTTTGTCTGGTCATTCCTTCGGGGACCCCGCCACACAAGACGAAGACCTCCCTATTCACCGACGCACAACGGCTTGAAATGACCAAACGCGCCTGTGAAAACATGGAAAAAGTCTCGGTCTGCGATTGGGAGATCCGCAAAGAAGGCAGAAGTTACACCTGCGAAACCTTGCACTGGCTGAAAGAACGGTGTCCCGACGATACGCTGATTCTGTACGTCGGTTCGGATATGTTTCTGACTTTGCAGGATTGGTACCGCCCGGAAGAAATCTTTGCTTTGGCAGAGATTTCCGCCTTTTCCCGCACCGGGGCGGACTTGGAAGAATTGAACGCGCACGCAAAAATCTTAAAAGAGCGGTTTCCCCTTGCGGAAATAACCGTTTATACGCAACCGCCCTTTGCCGTATCTTCCACGGAGATTCGGGAAAAATGGGAACGGAACGAAGATTTATCCGCTCTTCTTCCCGAAGCGGTGAACGAGTATCTGACCCTGTTGCGGTACGAAAACCTTTTACGCACCCGCTTGTCGGAACACCGCCTCAAACACTCCCTCGGTGTCATGAAAGAAGCGGAGACCTTGGCAAAAATTCACGGTGCAGATCTGCAAAAAGCCCGGATCGCGGGACTGTTGCACGACATGACCAAAGAATATTCCAAGGAAGAACATTTCCGGCTTTTTGAAAAATACCGCGTTGCTTTGGACGAGAATCTAAAAACCAACAAAAACCTTTGGCACGCCCTTTCTGCCTCGGTGGATATTACCGAAACTTTCGGCATCACCGATCCGGAAATCGCCTCGGCGATCCGGTATCATACCACCGGAAAAGCAAATATGAGCTTGCTGGAGACTATTCTTTATATCGCGGATCTGACCGACGAAACGAGGGATTACGACGACGTGGATTTTTACCGCGCCCTCGCCCGGGAAAACGTAGAAAAAGCCGTCCTGATCGCCATGCGTTGGTGTAAAGCCGACGTGGAACGGCGGGGCTTGGAAGTCCACGAAGATATGATCGAGGGCATTGCGTGGCTGACCGAACAGTACCCCGGCACCACCGAAGAATCCGAGAAAATACGAATGAAATACCCCACGAAAGGATCATTATAATGGAAAATACGCTGAAAACCATCGTAAAAGCATTGGACGAGAAAAAAGCCGTAGACATCAAGGTTCTCAAGATTGACGACATTACGTCTCTCTGCGACCACTTCGTTATCTGCAACGGTACGTCTACAACCCATGTAAAAACCCTTGCGGACGAATGTGAAGTTGCCACCGACAAAATCGGACTCAAAGTCCGCAATCGGGAAGGAATGGACGCGGGCAGTTGGATCCTATTGGATTACGGCGACGTCATCGTTCATATTTACAACAAAGACACCCGGAATTTCTACAACCTGGAAAAGGTGTGGAAGGACGGAATTGAAATTGAAATCAACGACCTTCTGGAGGATTGAGCAATATGGAATACAATTTTTCCGAAATTGAAGCCAAGTGGCAAAAAAAATGGGAAGAGACCGGCGCATTCCACGCCGAAGACCGTTCCGACAAGAAGAAATTCTACGCCTTGGTAGAATTCCCCTATCCCAGCGGAGCCGGAATGCACGTAGGACACATCAAGGCATATTCCGGGCTGGAAGTCATCTCCCGGAAACGGAGAATGGACGGCTACAACGTCATGTTCCCCATCGGGTTTGACGCCTTCGGTCTTCCCACCGAAAACTACGCCATCAAGACCGGAACCCACCCCCGCACCGTCACCGACACCAACATCAAAAACTTCACCTCCCAATTAAAGAGAGTGGGTTTTTCCTTTGACTGGCAGAGAGTCATCGACACCACCGAGGAAGATTACTACAAATGGACCCAATGGATCTTCTTGAAAATGTTTGAAAACGGTCTTGCCTTCCGGGATAAGACCTTGGTCAACTACTGTCCCTCTTGCAAGGTGGTTCTGTCCAACGAGGACTCCCAAGGGGGCAAGTGCGACATCTGCCACAGCGACGTGATCCAGAAATCCAAGGACGTTTGGTATCTGCGGATCACCGAATACGCAGACAAACTGCTGCAGGGTCTGGAGCAGGTGGACTATCTGCCCAACGTAAAAATGCAACAGGTCAACTGGATCGGGAAATCCACCGGTGCTTTCGTTAATTTCTCGCTGAAAGACACCGACGAGATCCTTCGTATTTACACCACCCGTCCCGACACCCTCTTCGGAGTGACCTTCATGGTCATGGCTCCGGAACACCCCCTGTTGGATCAATACCGGGATAAGATCACCAACGCCGACGCTTTGGACGCTTACCGCGCCGAATGTGCCAAAAAGACTGAATTTGAACGCACTCAGTTGGTCAAAGAAAAGACCGGCGTGCGCATGGAAGGACTCTTCGCAGTCAACCCCGTCAACGGCAAGGAGATCCCCATTTACGTTGCTGACTACGTTATGATGGGTTACGGTACCGGAGCGATCATGGCAGTTCCCGCCCACGACGAGCGTGACTACGCTTTCGCCAAGAAATTCGGCATCGATATCATCGAAGTCATCAAGGGCGGAAACATGGAAGAAGGAGCCTACACCGGCGACGGAGAAATGATCAATTCCGGCTTTTTGAACGGCCTTACCAACAAAAAAGATTCCATCGAAAAAATGGCGGCGTGGCTGTCCGAACAGGGCATCGGAGAAAAGGGCGTTCAGTACAAGATGAAGGACTGGGCGTTCAACCGCCAGCGGTATTGGGGAGAACCCATTCCCATCGTACATTGTCCCCATTGCGGAATGGTGGGCGTTCCCTACGAAGAACTGCCCTTGCGGTTGCCTAAGGTAGAAAACTTTGAACCCGGCTCCGACGGAGAATCCCCCTTAGCAAAAATCGAATCCTACGTCAACTGCAAGTGCCCCAAGTGCGGTGCTGACGCAAAGCGGGAAACCGACACCATGCCCCAATGGGCAGGCTCTTCCTGGTATTTCCTGCGGTACATTGACCCCAACAACGCCGAAGCCTTGGCGGACCCCGAAAAATTGAAATACTGGCTGCCCGTAGACTGGTACAACGGCGGCATGGAACACGTGACCCGTCACATGATCTATTCCCGGTTCTGGCATCATTTCCTGTACGATCAGGGAATCGTCCCCACGGAAGAACCCTACGCCAAGCGCACTGCCCAAGGTCTGATCTTAGGTCCTGACGGCGATAAGATGAGCAAATCCAAAGGCAACGTGGTCGACCCCAACGACGTGGTCAACGTTTACGGAGCCGACGTATTGCGTCTGTACGTTCTGTTCATGGGCGATTACGAAAAAGCCGCCCCTTGGTCGGAAAGCAGCGTCCGGGGTTGTAAGCGGTATATTGACCGGGTCTGGAATCTGATGGAAAACGTCACCGACGGTATGGGTTATTCCGCAGAGTTGGAATCGGCGTTCCACAAAACCGTTCGCAAGGTCACGTCCGATATCGAAAACATGAAATTCAACACCGCCATCGCCGCGTTGATGGCGCTGATGAACGATATTTCCGCCAAAGGAAGCATCACCAAGGGCGAACTGAAGACCTACCTGACCTTGCTCAATCCCTTCGCTCCTCACATCACGGAAGAAATGTGGGAAACGGCAGGATTTGAAGGCATGATGGTCACCGCACCCTGGCCCGAATACGATGAAGCAAAAACGGTGGATAAGGAAATCGAAATTCCCGTTCAGATCTGCGGAAAGCTCCGCTCCGTTCTGAAAATTTCCGCCGATGCGGACAAAGAAACCATTCTCGCCGCCGCAAAATCTGACCCGAAAATTCTCCCCTACACCGAAGGGAAAACCGTGGTGAAGGAAATTTTCGTTCCCGGCAAAATGGTTAACTTGATCGTAAAGTAATTTCTTTTGAAATCTTAAGAGAAAGGAGGAAACGGCCATGCCCGCCTTATCCGGCATCATCGACAAGGTAATTTACAAGAACAGCGATAACGGCTATACCGTTGCGGTTCTGGAGACCCCCGACGGGGAAATCACCGTAGTCGGACTTCTGCCCTTGGTCGCAGAGGGCGAGCAGATTGAAGTGGAAGGGGAGTACAAATTGAACCCCAAACACGGTCAACAGTTTGAGGTTTCCTCCTTTTTAAGCCGGCTTCCGGTGGAAGAAACGGCAATTTTACGGTATCTATCCTCCGGAATCGTCAAGGGGGTTCGGACAAAGACCGCGAAACTTTTGGTGGACGCCTTCGGACCAAACACGTTGGATATCATCGAGAACGATCCGGAACAGTTGGTACAGATCCGCGGGATCTCTCCGGAAAAAGCGGAAAAGATATCCCAAAGCATGAAGGAAACGGTGGGCGTAAAAACCATTTTGCTTTATTTTCAGCAATTCGGCATGACCCCCTCCGTCGCCTTCAAAATCTACAAACAATTCGGGCTTCGCGCCTACGATCTGGTGCGGCAGAATCCCTACCGCATCTGCGAAATTCAAGGGGTCTCCTTTGAAAAGGCAGACCGCATGGCGGAGCAGATGGGCTTCGACCGGACCTCGGATTTCCGCCTGAAAGCAGGCGTTGAGTACATCTTGAATCAAAACCTTTACAACAACGGACATACCTTTATCCCCAAACAGAAATTGATCCCCTTAGCGGCAGAATTCCTCGACGCCGACCGGGAGACGGTCAGCAACAGCATCGAAACCATGTGTGCCCCCGGAGGAGAATTGCAATACGTCCCAAAGATCGGGAACACCGACGGTGTATATCTGCGTTGGGTCTACGACAGCGAACGGAACATCACGAACCGGGTTCTGTTAGCCTCCCGGCTGGGAAGCGAATATCCGGGGAATTTCAACAAAGATATTGCCCGCATTGAACGCGATTTAGATATCACCTTCGACGAAAAACAACGGAAAGCCGTCAAAGAATCCTGCTGTCATCAAATGATGATTCTCACCGGCGGACCGGGAACGGGGAAAACCACCACCCTCAACGGCATTATCCGCATTTTAGAAGCCAAAGGAGAAAAGGTGGGGCTTGCCACGCCTACCGGCAGAGCGGCGAAACGAATCACAGAACTGACCGGCAGAGAAGCCAAAACCATTCACCGTCTGCTGGAATATACCCAAACCGGAACGGAACGGTGTTTTCAACGGAATCACGGAAATCCGGTGGAATACGACGCCATCGTCATCGACGAATGTTCCATGGTGGACTTATGGCTCTTCGACCATCTTCTCGACGCCCTTCCGCTCTCGTCCCGGTTGATCTTGGTGGGAGACGTAAACCAACTGCCCCCCGTAGGTCCGGGAAGCGTTTTGAAGGATATTTTATCCAGCAATTGCGTGCCGTCGGTAGAATTGACCGAGATCTTCCGGCAAGCCCGGGAAAGCCTCATTATCACCAACGCCCACGCCGTTCTCCACGGAGAGATGCCGGTGTTGAACGAAACCAAAAAAGATTTTTTCTTTTTACGGTCTGAAAATCCCCTCTCCGCGGTACAGTTGGCGGTAACCCTGGCGGCAGAACGCCTGCCCAACGCCTACGGTTTTTCCCCGGCAACGGACATTCAGGTCTTATCCCCCACCCGCAAAGGCTTAACGGGAACGGCGAACCTGAATCGGGAACTGAGGGAAAAGATCAACCCCGCCGCTTATAACAAAAAAGAACTGACCTTCCGGGATACGGTCTTCCGTGAGGGGGATAAGGTCATGCAGATCCGAAATAATTACGACCTTGTCACCGAACGGGACGACGGCCATCTGGACGCAGGAATCTACAACGGAGACTTAGGCATCGTAGAAGCGGTGATCCCCGCCCAAGAGAGCATGATCGTCCGCTTTGACGACAAGCGGGTCACCTATACCGGAGAAACTTTAGAAGAACTGGAACCCGCCTACGCCATTACCGTCCACAAAAGCCAGGGCAGTGAGTTCAAGGCGGTGATCCTCATGGTCTCCGAGGGGGCGGACGTGTTGTTCACCCGGAACTTACTTTATACCGCCATGACCCGGGCGAAACAGTTGCTCGTTTTGGTAGGATCTCCCGCCCGGCTGTCTTATATGATCGGAAACGTCACCGCGGACAAACGGTACAGCGGATTGAAATTTATGTTAAAAAACTTAGGATAACGCTATGGACTTAACAAACCCGACCCAAATCAAGAATCTGTTGGAACGGCACGATTTTCACTTTTCCAAATCCTTTGGGCAAAATTTTCTCATCACCCCCCGGGTCCCGGAGAAAATCGCCGAGTCGGCACAAATTGACGAAAACACCACCGTTCTGGAAATCGGTCCGGGCATTGGCTGTCTGACCCAATGCCTTGCAAAACGGGCAAAAAAGGTGGTCGCCGTAGAAATTGACGACCGGCTGATTCCCATTTTACAAGAGACCCTCGGAGATTTCGACAACGTGCAGGTGGTGCACAACGACATTCTGAAAACCGACCTGAAAACCTTATTTGCCGGAGAAGAAAAATTGGCGGTCTGTGCAAATCTTCCCTACAACATCACTACGCCGATCCTGGTCTATCTGCTGGAAAGCGGATTGCCCTTTGAATCCATTACCGTGATGGTACAAAAGGAAGTGGCGCAACGGTTCTGTGCGAAAAAAGGCAGCAAAGATTACGGGGCTGTCACCTTGTTTTTGAATTATTACACCAAACCGAAATTACTTTTCCCCGTCGCCGCCGGCAACTTTTTGCCCAAGCCAAGGGTCGATTCCGCAGTCCTGCGCCTGCAAGCCATTGAACCGCCGGTGGACACAGATCCAAAAGAACTGTTCCGCATCGTCCGGGGTGCTTTCTCCATGCGCCGCAAGACCCTGCAGAACACCTTAGCGTCCATCGGAATTCCGAAACAAACCACAGAAGCCGCACTGCAAAAGCTGTCCCTCTCCCCTTCCGCCCGGGGGGAAGAACTGAGCTTGCAGGAATACGCTTCCTTGGTAGAAGAATTAAAGAAATAAAAAAGGGGGTCGACCGTTACGAAGTCGGCACCCGGATTTTTTATCCTTCCCCCAACGAATCAAATCCGTCGGTTCCCTCCAACGCTGTGTTTTCCTTTGTTTTTAAGGGGTTTCTTATATCCTTTACCTTTTTACCCTTTGAGATCGTAATTATTACAATTTTGAATGTTATATATTTTTTTACAAAAATATGTTACAATGAAATCAACACATTTTTAGTTTTGTGTTGTTCCGTTAATCTTCTTGAAATTGTACAATGTAGTTACAAAAATCAAAGGAGGTTCTTAAAATGAACACAGACAAAATTTTAGCAGAATCAATCGCAAAGGACTATGCACCCAAAGAGGACTCGAAAATTGTTGCCCTGAAAAAACTTGACAATCGTGCAAAACTCCCTGCCACTATTTTTACCTACTCTTGGGGCATTGTATTTGCACTCGTTTTCGGCACGGGTATGTCTTTGGCAATGCAAGTTATCGGAAACAGTATGGTGCTTGGCATCGTTGTCGGGATCGTTGGTCTTATCGGTTGCGGTGTGAATTACCCAATTTATAAGAAACTGCTTGAAAAGGGCAAGGCAAAATATGCCTATGAAATCGTGCAGCTCGCCCGTGAAATCGCAGACAAATAATCAAAACTTGCAAGGAGTGGTAATATGAATAAATCTGAAAGCAAATATTTTAATACTGCCACAAAAATGGACCTTGCATTGATTTCCTTGTTGAAAAAGAAACCGTTTGAATACATTACTGTTAGTGAGATTTGCGAAACGGCAGGGGTAAATCGCTCCACCTTTTATTTGCATTATGAAACCATTGGCGATTTGCTAAATGAAACAACACGATACTTGTTAAATGGATTTTTGTCATATTTTTCAACCGACACAAAGTCTATTGCACTTAATCTTAAAAACTGTGAACTGAATGAATTGATGTTTATTTGCGATAAGTATCTGACACCATATTTCACTTATATTAAAGACCACAAAGAAGTATTTAAGGTTGCATTGGCACAAAATAAAATTTTAGGATTTGAAGATGTGTATAAGCGAATGTTTGAAAACATATTCAATCCAATTTTGGAGAGATTTCACTATCCATCAGACATCAGACAATATGTGATGATGTACTATCTAAATGGTATCAATGCCATAATTGTTGAATGGTTAAAAAATGAGTGTGACAAGTCAACCGATGAAATATCTAAAATAATCGCCATCTGTATTTACGGGAAAGATAATGCGAATGGATAAGACACTAAAACTCGCACTTGTCAGTCTGTTATTCAATATGGTGTATAGTGCCTATCACATTATTTTTGGTATAGCAACATACTCGTGGTGGTTTTTTACAATCGGGATTTACTATGCAATATTGAGCATCGTTCGCTTTGCGGTTCTTCGTCGCAAAGTCAACAAGCGGTTTCTTGTTCAATTTACAGGTGCAATGTTGATGGTGTTATCCCTGTCGCTCGTTGGAACAGTCATCCTTGCTTTTGTAAAAGATAGGGGTACAGTATTCCCGTTGATTGCTATGCTTGCAATTGCAACATATACTTTCACTAAAATCACACTTGCAACAATAAAATGGATAAAGGCACGAAAAAGTCAATCGGCAAAATTGATAACATTACGAAATATATCCTTTGCCGATGCCTTTGTTTCTATATTTTCTTTGCAAAGGTCTATGCTTGTATCCTTTGAGGGAATGACGGAGATGGAAATCCGTATTATGAATGTCGCAACTGGTTCTGCGGTGTGTATTATCGTTTTCCTGCTTGGATTAAATCTCATGCAACAAAACAGGTTAATAAAGAGAAAACAGTAGTGATAAAATCCAATTTATAGAAATGTAATATGGAAAATAAGAGCAACAAGAAAAAAGAACTTTGGAGAATTATAGTTGGTGTTCTTGCTATTATATTTATTGTGTTTATGTGGGTTGAAAAAGATATTGTGACAATTTATGCCACTATGCCAAAGGAACAAGTTGCTCCGCTTATCGCTACAACGATTGCGGTTTTTTTGATAAAGGTTGCTGCTATCGCAAGTGGAATTTTACTAATTAAATGGGTTATTAATAAATTCAAAAACAAGTAAGCTAATTTCAATTTAACGAATAGAACGAAAGATGCGAGAATTTATTCTCTCGCACCTTTTTTTGTATATAGAAAACAGGCACGGAACAAAATCCGTGCCTGTTTAATTACTCAAAAACCCTTAATTTATGCGGTTTTTCGCTTACTTGAAGTATCTATTGAGAAGCCCCTCAAGTCCACGGCCGTGGCGAGCCTCGTCACGAGCCATTTCATGGACGGTGTCGTGAATGGCGTCCAGACCGTTTTTCTTGGCGCAAGATGCCAGGTCAAATTTGCCGGCGGTGGCACCGTATTCACAATCCACTCTCCACTTCAGGTTATCCTTGGTGGTTGCCTTCATATTGGGTTCCAGATCTTCACCCAAAAGTTCAGCAAACTTCGCGGCGTGTTCTGGTTCTTCATAAGCTGCCTTTTCCCAGTAAAGACCCACTTCGGGATATCCTTCCCGATGGGCGATTCTTGCCATGCACAGGTACATACCGACTTCGGCACATTCGCCGTTGAAGTTTGCCATCAACTGATCAAAAATGAACTTCTTATCTTCTTCACTGATGTCGGGGTTATTCTTCACGGTTTTACCGTAAACACCGTATTCATGCTCTGCTGCAAGCTTTGCGCCTTCTTCCATTACTTTGAATTTATCGGCGGGAACCTTGCAAACGGGGCATTTTTCGGGAGCACTGTCCCCTTCGTGAACGTAACCGCAAACACTGCAAACAAATTTTTTCATACTTAAATACCTCCGAAATAAAGATCGATTTTTTAGGAATCATTCCTAATTCTTGGTCTTATTATATCAAATTTTATGCACCTTGTCAAGGGGCTATTTGTGAACTAATTGTAAAATCTCTTTTCCTCTCCCCTTTCGACGGAATCCGAAAATGAAAAAGGATACAATGGAGAAGAGGTGAAACCGATGATAACGTATGAAACAAAGGAACGGATCCTGACGGTGTCCATCGTGGGAGAAATTGACCACCACACGGCGGCAGGATTGCGCATGGAGATCGACGAAGTGATCAAAAAACATTCGCCGCTGTGTCTGATTTTGGATTTTTCCAAGGTAGATTTCTGTGACAGCAGCGGCATTGCCCTGGTGCTGGGACGGTATCGGCTGATGAGATCCCTTGGGGGCGGAGTAGAATTGATGGGGCTTCCCGACAACGTCAGCCATATTTTTGAAATGGCAGATCTGAAAAAAATCGTCACCATTCATTAAAATTTGGAATAATTTGCCGAAAAACCGGGAAAACTAAACCCCGGAAAGGAAGATATTGTAATATGAAAGAATTGAATCAAATGACTTTGGTATTTGACGCCCGATCGGTGAATGAAAGCTTTGCCCGGGTCACGGCGGCGGCGTTTTTGTCCCAATTAGACCCCACTCTGCAGGAGATTGCGGAAATCAAGACCATCGTTTCCGAAGCGGTAACCAACTGCATCGTTCACGGCTACGGAGACACCCCCGGATCCGTGCGGCTGAAGGTGCAGATTTTTGAAGGACGTAAAATCCGCATTACCGTCCGGGATCGGGGCAAAGGGATTTCGGATATTCCCCAAGCCATGGCCCCTTGTTTTACCACCGGGAACGAAGACCGGGCAGGAATGGGGTTTTCTATCATGCAGGGATTCAGCGACCGGATTCGGGTCCGTTCTCTGCCGGGGAAAGGAACCACCGTGGTGATGGACAAATACATAGGCGGCCGCGATGAGCGAAAAGACCTTTGATCTCGCCCCCTTGGATGGAGAACTTCCCTCCCAGACCGAAGCCCGGTTGATTCAGCAGCACGCCCGCTTAGTCACCACCCTTGCGGGGCGTTTTTTGGCAAGCGGACAGGAGTTTGACGACCTCTATCAAATCGGAATGATGGGGTTATTGCGGGCAATACGGAATTTTGATCCGGAGCGGGGCGTTTGTTTTTCCACCTACGCCGTCCCGGTGATCTTAGGGGAGATCCGGCGTTTTTTGCGGGACGACGGCCCGGTCAAGGTCAGCCGGACGGTAAAAGAAAATTATATTCGGATCCGCCGGGCAGAAACGGAATTTTCCAACCGTACCGGAACTTCTCCCACCCTATCGGAATTGTGTGCCGAAACCGGATTGAACCGGGAAGATATTCTGCAGGCGTTGGAAGGGGCTGCCCGTCCGGTCTCTTTGGAATCTCCGGTGGGAGACGACGGAAGCCTTTCTTTGAGAGATACCGTTCCCGAAAAGGAATCCATTGACCGATGGGATCTTTTTGCACTGAAAGAAGGTATTTCCAATCTGCCTCCCGTAGAACGGCAGATCATCACACTGCGGTATTTTTATTCCCGGACCCAGCAACAGACCGCCGATACATTGGGAATGACTCAAGTACAAGTTTCCCGAAAAGAAAAAAAGATCTTGCAGATACTTCGATCCGGATTTGAAGAATAAAAATAAAAAAAATTGCACCGGACCTCCCGATGCAACAGAAAAATTTTTCCATACATATCGTAAGAAGCGCAACGCATACTATTCTCGGTGATACGAATGGAAAAGAAAAAAAATTCTTCGGCGCAGTCGAAAGAGACGCGCACCCATGTTGATCCCATTTCGTTAGCCCGTTCCTACCGGAAAACCCGTGATGACGGAATCCGGTCTGACGTGGACGGAAGCTACACCGGCGTTACAAGAGAAGGGGATACCCCGATCCAGGACGTCGACGATTTGTAAAAAACGAAGAATAACGGAAAAGAGACGGCAATCGGAAACGAAGGTCGGCTCTTTCTGTTTTTAATCCAAAAATTCCGTCATAGACCGTTCCGCGTAGCGGTCGGCGATAGCACGGATCTGAGTCTCGTCGGAGGCGAAGCAAGGCTCGGAAATAGCATAGACCTGCATTCCCAAGGATTTTGCCGTTTTCATGCTGTATAAAGCGTCCTCCACCATGATGCAGCGCCCGGGTTCTGCGCCCAAAAGGTCCAGGCAACGGAGATAGGTTTCCCTGCGCCCCTTGGTCGTTCCCCAATCCCCGGCAGAAAAAACGCCGTCAAAATAGGAATCAATGCCCAGGCAGGCAAGCCCCAACCGAACCGACGATTCCCGGGTAGCGGAAAAGACCGCCATAGAGATTTTTTTGTCTTTCAAATATTCCAAAAATTCTATGACACCGGGTTTCAACTGCATTTTGGTACGGTAAAAATCATCAATGTATTCCATGGTTTCTTCAAAGGTGGGGCAGTCTTTTTCAGAAAGTCCGTACTTCTTCTTCAAATATTCCCAATCGGGCAACGCCGCCGTTTTACATTTCTCAAAATCCGCGTCGTCCACCGGATAGCCCCGCTGTTTCAAAATAAAAGGATTCAGCATGGTCCAATATCCCTGGGAATCGGCTAACGTGCCGTCAAAATCAAAAATAACGTGGGTGATTCCGTTCATTGTTCTTCTCCAACCTGCATTTCGTATTCCGCAAGAATCCCGAACAATTCCTCCCCGGAACGGGAAGCGAAGATCCGGTTCTTGTATTTTGCATTGTCCCGAAGTCCTTTCATACACCAGACCACCTGCTTTTTCGCCTCGGCGGCTGCCAGAACTTCCGGTTTGTATTCAAACATTTTTTCCGCGATCTTTCTCCCCATCTGCAACCGTTGAACGGGCGTGGGGATCCAGTAGGTTCCCGTCTGCATCAAGTCTTTGATCTGAGCAAAGAGAAAGGGATTGCCCAAGGAACCTCTTGCCACCATCACGTGATCGCAACCGGTAGTTTCAAACATTTTTACCGCATCTTCCGGTGCAAAAATATCGCCGTTTCCAATGACCGGAATTTTGACGGCACTCTTCACCCTGCCGATGGCAGACCAATCAGCGCTTCCGGAATACATCTGGGACCGAGTGCGGGCGTGCAAACAGATCGCGGAAGCTCCGGAAGATTGGCACATTTGCGCAAATTCCACCGAAATATCCTCTTCAAACCCCAAACGGAATTTTACCGTCAAGGGAGTCTCCCCTGCTGCCTGAACCGCCGCCCGGATCACCGATTCCGCCTTGGGAAGATCCTTCATCAAGGCACTGCCGTCTCCGTTTTTCACGATTTTCGGCACGGGGCACCCCATATTCAGATCCACCCAAGCAGGGCGATAGGTTAGAGCGTGTTTCACCCCGTAGGCGACAATCTCCGATTCCGAACCAAACAACTGAATCCCGCAGGGTTCTTCCTTTGGACCAAAGGAGAGCAGATCCGCAGTTTTTTTGTCTTTATACCAAATTCCCTTGGCGCTGACCATTTCGGTGCAAACACCGTCGGCGCCGTATCCCCGGCAAATTTCCCGAAACGCCCGGTCGGTCACCCCCGCAAGGGGTGCGAGAAACACTTTTCCGGGCTGATTAAAATCCATAGATAACTCTCCTGTTTTTTCGTCATCCCATTGTACCACATCCGACGGAAAAAGTCAAGCAAAAAAGACTTCCGAAGAAGTCTTTTTTGCTCATTCTTCACACGGAATACACAGCACATATCGTGGC
>JAZNDV010000003.1:0-2440 GCA_045588285.1 Eubacteriales bacterium | reverse complement strand
TAAGGTATTCAAGTCCCCACACTGCGCCTTCTGCAATTCCAATAAATCTGTATTTAGGGCGACGAATATTTTTCCTCGAGACATATTCTTCGAGAATTTTCAAATCGTATACTTTTGACGCCTCTTCATTAAGATTTGTCGCAACAATGATAGATGCGCGTGTTTGGCGTAATTTAAGTGCCAAACTACAGTATTTGTCTCTAAACCCATATACAGAAGCGGTTGAAGGTAATTTTATAAAATAAACCGTCCTTGTTGTTCCTTCAATAATGCCATATTCAAGTCCCGCGCAAAAATCCGGTCTTATAATGTAGTCATAGTCATATTTCATATCTGCTCACACCTTTTTAATGTTAAATTTTTTTATACTTTTTCGTTGGCAATTCTTGCGACCTTGCCCCACGGTGGCTTTACATCGTTGTTGTTGATGATCCACAGAACGGGGATATCTTGGGCATCTTCTATTTTAGGGAACGGAGCGTAGCCATCCGTCAGAATAATAATGCTTACGGGCGGCTCATCCTGCATTTCTTCTTTCACATATTCAAAAATTACATGGAAGGAAGTACCGCCACCACCCTTGGGGCGTATGATCTTGAATTCGTCCTCATCCTCAAAGGGGGTAGGCTCAACGACAACGGCATCAAAAAATCCGAGCTTTCCTTGGAGCTTGCCGTTAAATTGCTGAATTGCTCCGTAAATCTCACTGTAGCATTCGGTAATGGCATCATCGCCCATCGAACCCGATGTGTCTATCATAAACAGAAGATTTTTTGCAGATTCGTCTTTTTCGTTAAAGTCAGGCAAAAAGAACGGGCAATCCTCCATTCGTTTGTCGGGAGGAGCAAAGGAATAATCGCAAATTTCCTCTTGCACAAAGTCATTGAGAATCGTTCGCCAATCAAGCCTCGGATTTTTCAGCTCTTCGATGATTCTCTCTGCCGCAAGCGGTGCTGTTCCTCGGCCTGTTCCGCCCATTGAGCGAACAATTTCTGCAGTAGTTACGAGTCTATCCGTCCAACAGTCGTTCTCGCTTCCGTCCTCGTCGTCTCCCTCCCAATATGAATGGTCGTCAAGCTCTGCTTTTTGCGGTGGCTCTCCGTTTTTGTTTTCTTCAAGGGATTTACCGCTTTTTATCAAAGCCTCGGCAATCGCTTGATTTTTCGCAAGCATTGCCGCCTTAATAGCTTCAAGGGAATCATATTTGTCCGCCTTTTCTCCACCGCCACCGCTGCCATCTGTTTGGGCATTGGATACATTACTTCCTTTGCCTTTTCCTTTCGATTTGCCTTTTTGAGACTTACCGTTTCCGCCGGCACCACTCAACTCGTTTTCATTGTCTTGCTCATTTTCGGACGGGCTATCCTCTTGTTCTTCTTGGTGATTCTCTTGCTCCTCTTGGCTATTCTCTTGCCGATCGTCGGATTGTTCTTCCTCCTTGACAATTTCAAGCTCATCAAACTTTCCTTGTCCTTCTCCGCTATTGCCACCGACGTTTCCCGATACGGTTGCCTTACCTGCACCCTTGTTCTTGTTTTTAGGTTGTTTTCCTTCTGCATACATCAGCTCATTGTACACCTGCTCCAATGTCAGCTCATAGCCTTCCTTACCGCTCGGGGCAAGGTGAGGCATCACACCGTATTTTTTCAGTGTGATCTTCGATAGATCCTTGCCGCCGAAGCTATAAAGGATATTGGAGTTCACCACAATGTCGCAAGCCTTGTCGAACACCTCAAGATCGTAATCCGCCTGCACACGAAACGGATGCGAGAGGGCGGCGTGAAGCACATTGTGCATCAGAACGAATTCAAGCTCACCGTCGTCGATCTCATCAAGGAATTCGGGGTTGAATGCAATACGGTCACCGTCCGTGTAAGAATGCTCGCATAATTTGTCAAGGGCAAACCTCATGTGCATCAGAAGCAGGGCGTAAAAGGGCTGCTTCCGTAAAAGATTTAGGCGGGCATTCTGCAAACGCTTTACGATATCCAGCGTTTTCTTATCTGGTAATGCCATTTCTCATGGCTCCTTTCTTTCCGATCAAGCGGTTGTACTCGGGAATGCTGCAAAGAATATCTCTTGCGTAATTTTCCTCGATATTCGCGTAGTTTTCAAGAAGGATAGCAATGTAATCGGCGGGGAATTTTTCAATATAAACAAGAGAGTTTGCAATCTTATCGGTCTCATACCTGTGATCCTTTGCGTAGGTGCACATTGAATTGACTACTGCGTACATGGAATCGGATGTCTTGGGTATCTCGCGTTCCGTTCCGTTGAAGATCCCCTCAATGTCGGGAAGCTCACCGTTCATACCGCACCAGGACCGAAATTCCATTGCAAGTCCGCTACCGATCAGCCCCGCGATCAATGGGTATACCTCGTTTACGTTACTTGAAACGTTATTGAGGATATTCGATACCATTTCCCATGAACGCGGCGT
>JAZNDV010000002.1:0-6079 GCA_045588285.1 Eubacteriales bacterium | reverse complement strand
ACTATTGCGCCGAAACAAATGATACAACAATGTCGTTTGTAACTAGTTCCAGCATTAACGCGTTAACATTGGGATCATACAATGGACTATATGAATCCATCGCAGAATTGGTCATAGGGTATTATTGTCCTGAAGTCGCTTTATTGTTAGATATTATACAATTGGTAACCAACGAATCAAATGCATTTGATTTTGGATCTTTAGTTGCAAGTTTATATGGTCAAGATGATTATGCTAATGCTTTGAGCCTTGCGTCAACTGTTTTGGGCATGGCAACATCTGAAGTACAAATCGGTGATAAAGTTATTAATATATCTTTTAATACTTATTCTCATGCAGAATACGTATTTGATGAAGATAATCGAATCAAAGAAGTTAGAATTTTCAATGATTTTTAAGGGAGAATACGTATGAAAAAATGTCCGGTGTGTAACAAGGAAATAAAAACATACTCCTTAAACATTCAACCCCCGTTGCGCAATACGATAAAATGTCCCCATTGCGGTACATTGTTAAGAAAAAAAATTTCAATATGGTTTATTCCCGTTTTGCTTTTTATGTTAATTTCTTTTGTTTTGTTTAATTTACATTGGGCGTTTCATATATTAGCTTTAATAAGCATAATCGTATATTTAATTTTTATGTACAAACTTCCGTATGTTCCGTATGATAAATAAGTGACAGTAGATGTTAATTTTAATTCCTTTGCTGCAGAAGTTCAGTTCCATGCTACTGCCGTTGATAATTAGAAATCTGATCTTCTTTTTTGGGGTGATGATTAGTATGAATCTGCGATCAGGGCAGATATGTCTATTGGAGAAGATTACGAATTAGGTTTTTATGATGAATATTATGATTTGAATAGTGATATTGTTAAGGCACAGGCAGAATATCATGGTGAGTATTAAAAGAGGATGCGGTTAAATGAAACTTAAAATTATTGCAGTTGTATTATCGATAATAGTTATAGTATTTTTTGTTGTGTCATTTGTACATTATGATAAATATGATGAAGAATGGATAATCGGGAAAACAAAAGATCAAATTGTTGAAAGATATGGTGAATTTTGTTCGTATTCAACATCTACAAGTTCCGATGGTAAATTTTTATACGCCGAAGGATTTTACATTTTAACACCCAAAAAGGTAGGATTTTTAGGAACCAAACTGCCAACATATTTTAGAATTAAGTTTAATCAGGCGGGTAAAACTTATGAGTGCACAAACTAACGTTAAATATGTAGCCGCATATTTAGCACTGATTATCGATTTGTGGCAAGAAAAATACCCATTAATCAGTTCCCATTATGAGGTTTTAGCAACACTGTACAATGTTGGAGAAAATGGTGCAAGCGGTAACGGACCTCATGCCAATCCCAAAAGCAATGCATTCGGAAAGTTTTCCTTACAGAGAAGATCATATTTGAATCAGCTCTTAGGTTAAAAAAGTATTGTAAAATTTATTGTAGCAAACAATATTATAACTATTTTTTAACAAAGTGATAAGAGAAAAGGTGGATCAATATGAAAGTCAAAAAAATCGCCAAGTGGAGTATTCTCATTTTGCTTCTTTCATTTCTGTTAATTTGGACGATAAGTTTGGCAAAGAATCGTATATTAACTGAATTGCACAGGGACGAAATTGCGAATTTGAATTTTTACGAAATCGAAGAGGTTCCCCACTATGATTGGTTGCGCATCCTTTCCTACTCGGAAACAAGAATCGAAGTCTATTTTGTAAACGAACTCGAAAACTATGAAGTCGGCGGAATTGCAACATATACTTGTAATCCCTATGGGGATTGGTTTCATCAGGATAATGTTTTGTGGTCCACGGCGGGCACGGCGGATACTTTGATTTGGCCATATTTTCACCATATCTCTTATTACCTTTTCCCTTAATGTATGGTTGCGTGTCATATATCAAGACAAAAGGATATGGATTCCGCAGTTGATTTTGTGTTTCGTCTCCTTTTTATATTGGTTACGATTTGATATAACCACTCTTGCGTGGGTAGGTACTTTCATTTGGATAGTATATCCGGTAATATTTTCGAGCATTTGGGCATCCATAACGGCTTTTGTTTGTTATGTAAGAAAGATGATGAAAGAAATATGGGATTAAATCAAAAACCTATTTCGTCTGTTTCGTCAAAGCAGGTACGACAGTTCCGATAGGTTTTAACTGAATCTGCAAAAGATGAGGCCGAGTGAAAACTCGACCTCATCTTTATATATACTGATGTTTTAATTTGACACAAGCATATAACGTGTTCAGAAAAAGAACTCCATCGGTTTTTACGTTTTGACATACAACTGCATCAAAGGAAAAAAATCAGTCTCTGAATAGGTCGGAGACTGATTTTTTTGTAAAAATTCGTTCAACTGTATTGACAGGATTCCAATCTTATGATATAATGAAAAAAAAGGGGTAAACGCATATGCCAACTCAAAATTCCTTCAAAATCCGTACTAAAAACCGCAATCTGTTTCTCCGGGTCTCCAAGGGACATTTTGCGACGAATCATAGCCATATTAACTACTACATCGACGTTACCACCCAAAAGACCCGTCTGTCAGAAGCGCAGGCAGTGGCGAAGGAGATCGTCTCTTTTTACAATCACAATACCATCGTCGACACCATTCTTTGTCTTGACGGAACGGAAGTGATCGGTGCCTGCCTTGCCAACGAACTGACGAAGGAAGATTTTACCAACCTTAACGCTCATCAGACGATTTACGTCGTTACGCCGGAACATACCACCGGAAGCCAACTTCTGTTCCGGGAAAATATCGTTCCCATGATCAAAGGGAAAAACGTGTTGATCTTCTGTGCATCGGTTACTACCGGATATTCCGCCAGAGCCGCCATTGAAGCGGTGAATTATTACGGCGGCCGGGTTGCCGGAGTTTCTGCCATTTTTGCCACTATAGCGGAATGTGACGGGTTCGCCGTTCGTTCGGTTTTCGATGCGGACGACTTAGAAGGATACGAAAGTTATCCCACCCACGATTGTCCCATTTGCAAATCCGGTCAGAAGATCGACGCCTTGGTGAACAGTTACGGATATTCCAAACTCTGATCTCCTTGTGTCGCATCAATTTTAGCGGAAGAGCTTCGTCGAGAGGCTCTTCCTTTATTTTTGATTTAATTCCATAAAAAGAAAGGACTTTTTATCTTGACGGAAAAATTGCGTCTCCGGGATTGTCTGGGAGACAAAGAATTATATGGAAAAATGATAAAGATTGCTGTCCCAATCTCGTTGCAGTCCATGATTACCGTGGGCATTAACCTGATGGATACGGTCATGCTCAGTTCTATGGGGGACGCTCAACTCTCGGCTTCCTCTCTTGCGGGACAGTTTATCAATCTGTTTATGATCTTTTGTATGGGCATCGGCATGGGTGCCTCGGTGCTGACCTCTCGATTTTGGGGAATGAGAGATCTTCCGTCTCTGAAAAAATCCGTTACCATTATGTTGCGGTTTGCATTGGTTTTCAGCCTCGTCTTTACCGTTGCTACCATTCTTGCCCCCGGGTGGATCATGCGGATTTATACCAACGAGCCGGAGATCATTGATTTAGGAATCCGGTATCTGAAATGGATGATCCCCACCTATTTCTGCACCGGTCTATCCTTGGTCTGCACCATCGTCTTGCGGAGTGTTGGATTGGTGCAGATTCCCTTGATTTGTTCGATCATCGCTTTTTTTGTGAACGTATTCTTCAACTGGATTTTTATTTTCGGGAAATTGGGTGCTCCCCGCATGGAGATCGAGGGAGCGGCGCTGGGGACGTTGATTGCCCGGCTTTTTGAGTTGTGTTTTATTTGCGGTTATTTCTTTTTTGTGGATAAGCGGATTCGTTACCGTCTCAAAGATCTGTTTGTGAAATGCAGGGATATGCTTCGGGAGTACGTCCGGGTCAGTATCCCGGTTTTGATTTCCGACGGACTTTTAGCCTTGGGAAATAACGCGGTCGCCATGGTCATGGGACATATCGGGGAGGCTTTCGTTGCCGCCAACTCCGTGACGATGGTGGTTCAACAGCTTAGCTCCGTTCTGACGCAGGGAATCTCCAACGCCAGCGGAATTATTACCGGTCATACCATGGGCGAGGGCAACTATAAAAAAGCCTATCGGCAGGGATTTACCTTCCTGATGGTGGGGACGGTTATGGGACTTCTTGCCGGGGTGGTGATTTTGCTTTTGAAAAATCCCATCATCAACTTCTACGACGTTTCCGCGGAAGCCAAGTCGATTTCCCACGAAATGATGTACGCCATTTCTTTGATTATGGTCTTCCAAACGGTAGGCAACATGCTGACCAAAGGGGTTTTGCGCGCCGGGGGAGACACTAAATTTTTGATGATCGGCGACATTTTGTTCTTATGGGTAGCGTCCATTCCCTTGGGAGCGCTGGCGGGATTGGTATTTCATTTCCCTTCTTTTTGGATCTATACGTTGCTGAAAATCGACCAGATTCTGAAATGTATTTGGTGTTTTTTCCGGCTGAAAAGCGGAAAATGGATGAAGAAAATCAAATCGGTGCAAGAATAAATTCAAGGAACAGCGCAAGTGTAGAAAAAGTTTAATTGTTTTATTTGATCATAACAATTGATTTCCCTCATATCCTTTTGTTTCTTTGAGATCAGTTGCTTTTCTATGGAAAACAGACTTTTTCGTAGGAATGACCGAGAAGTTGTATCTATAAAAATGATGAAAGGTTTATTTGTTCAGTATGTATAGTTTTTTTCTGTAAATTTTGTGTAATGTTTAGGATTGATTTCGGCTTTCAAATATGATACAATAAAAATAGAAAAAGTGAATAGGAGGGAAATGTCATGAAATTCTTTTATTGGATTCTATGCTCGTTGCGTTTATCGTTGCTGAGATTTTCTCTCCAAAGGGATTGTGTCGAAGCAAGTAGGTAAAGCACAAGAGCGAAAGTCGTTCGTGTGCTTTTTGATTTTACGTGAAGTAATAAGATGAAAAAGGTATTAGTGTTTTTATTAGTTACTTGTATGGTGACTATGTCTTTTTCCTATGGTGTTTTAGCGGAGACGTGGAAAGTACAATTTGGAAAAGTTTACCCTGCACCGGGAATTGCGTTACTCCTTGGGGCACGGAAATTGATTCTGAAATTTCGTAATAGAGGTTATTTATGAAACGAATTTTATCTTTAGGGATTCTCATTATTCTTACTTTCGGTCTTGTATCCATGTCGGGGTGTGAAAAAAAGAAACTTTCCGAAATGGAATGGGATCAATGCAGGAGAAATCTTATTCGTTGTGGAATGAAGTTTCCCGAAGAATATGAAGACCTCGATGTAAGAGGTATTGTAGCTGAAATAGAACAGAATGGCATAATCGTTATATCCTATGAACCATGGGATAATTGCTGGGACGACCTAAAAAAAGCCATGGAGAAATATTACGGAAAACCCATGCCTTTAGAACCGCCAGAACCCGCCAATGCTACGGAATAATCCATATCGTCAAAGACCGGAATGCGAATTGTATTCCGGTCTTTGGTTTTTATATTTTATTTCGGCCCGAAAAGCAGCCAAATATAAATATACGCCGGAACGATTGCCGCCAACGTAAAGGGAATTCCGATGCGGAAGAAATCGCCGTTTTTGACGTTGTATCCTTCTTTGCGTAAAATTCCAATTCCGGTGACGTTTGCCGAGGCACCGATGGGGGTACCGTGCCGCCCGTTTTTTCGAAATTTTTCAATAACGCAGAGGCGTGTTTTTTTATTCGCCGCGCTCTGTTTTTTTTCGGTATTCGGAAGGGGGGATCCCCATGTGTTTCCGGAAAAAGACGGTGAAATAGTTTTGGGAAGAAAAATTCATTTTCTCTGAGATCTCAGCCAAAGAAAGATTTTTTCCCAACAGAGAGATTGCTTGCTCTACTCTCAGTTGATTGTAATAACTTTTCGGACTGATTCCGGCGTATTCCTGGAACAGAAGTTTCAGATAGCTGACGCTGATGCTTTGACGCTCCGCAAAATCCGACAGCGTCAGATTTTCGCACGTGTGTTTCATCATTTCCGAAATGATTCGGCGGTAGATCTCC
>JAZNDV010000001.1:0-6288 GCA_045588285.1 Eubacteriales bacterium | reverse complement strand
CCAAGGAAACCCGTTGACCGACAAGGGAAAATATCCTCTGAACGGCTTTGAATTTGAATTGTACGCTGCCGACGGAACGCTGTTGAACACCGTTCAAAGCGACGGAAACGGAACGATCTCCTTCCCCGGACTCTCCTTCGCTTCTGCCGGCGAATACCGGTATCTGATCAAAGAAAAGACCACCGCGAAACCCGGCTATTCCACCGATCCCACCGTCTGGTGCGTCCACGTCAACGTGGGGTATAACGGGGACACCGGCTTGTTGTTCAAGATCGGAGAGACCGTCCATCTTGCACCGGAAAACCACGACGAAATCGCGGTTTTGGCAAACGGTGCCGTGGAATTCGCCAACGTTTACGATCCTGCGGACGCGGATCTTCTGCTGAAAGGTAAGAAAGTCCTTGCCGGCAGAGCCCTTCGGGAACACGAATTCACCTTCTGTATGGTGGACGAAAACACCAAGCTTCTCGCCGCAGAGACCCGGAACCATGCCAACGGAGACGTGAATTTCCACCTGACCTACGACAAGGCGGGAACTTACCGCTACACCGTTTACGAATCGAATACTGCTCCTGCCGGCGGGATCACCTATTCCACCGAGATCTATAAAGTCACCGTTACCGTCACCGACGACGGAAGCGGCGAACTGACCGCCGACGTGACTTCCGTGACGCTGCAGGGCGACGACGTGACGGACGTGATCTTCCACAACGTCTATCAGGCAGATCCTGCGGAAGTGACCGTGACGGCACAGAAATACCTGGACGGCAAGGATCTGAAGGCAGACGCCTATTCCTTCACCTTGGTCAATGCGGACAATTCCGCGGAATCCTATCGTGCCCGCAACCAAGCCGACGGCACGGTGAAATTCCCCACCGTTACCTTTGCCAATCCCGGAGAATACGTTTACACCCTTAAGGAAGTGCAGGGTTCCGAAGCGGGTGTGACCTACGACGGAAACGTTTATACCGTCACCGTCGTTGTCACCGATGACGGAAACGGTCAACTGCACGCCGCGACCCATTACTCCAGCCATGCCGGAGATACGGAAGCCGAACCGGTATTCCATAACGCCTACAACGCCTCTTCCGTGGATTACGTTCTGAAGGCGAAGAAGGTTTACGAAGGCGGTACCATGCGTCCCTTCCGGTTCGTTCTCTCCGGAGAAGGGTTTGAGACCCAGACCAAGCAGAACGACGATGCGGGCAATATCACCTTCGACAAACTGACCTTCACCAAGGCAGGAAAATATACCTTTACCCTGAAAGAAACGGCAGAGACCGGCGTGAACGATATCCTGTTTGATTCCAACGTGTATACCGTCGTGATCGAAGTTTCCGACGATTATCAGGGACAGCTGAAGGTCAAGGACGTTCTCGTTTCCAGCGAGACCGGAAGAATCGATCTGGTGTTCCGCAACGTTCGTGAAGATCAGATCGTCAAGAAAGACGTATTCCTGAACAACGATCCCACCGTCAGCATCGACGGCAAGGAAGTGAAACAGGGCGACGTTCTTACCTATACGATCACCTATAAGAATTATACCGGCAAGACGGTTTCTGTGACGATTACCGACGCGATCCCCGCCCACACCGCCTACGTGGACGGCTCTGCCGACAACGGCGGAAGCTTCGCCGAAGGGAAACTGACCTGGAATCTGACGCTGAACCCCGAAGAAAGCAAGACCGTGTCCTTCCGGGTGAAGGTCGTCGATGCAGGCGCACCGGTTTCCAATCAGGCAGTCGTTTTGGAAGGGGAAAACCAATGGAAGACCAACGAGGTCACCACTCCGGTCAAGACCCCCGACCCGGTTCCCGACAACCCCAATACCGCCGACAATCAGCATCTGGCACTTTGGGCAGCTCTGATGGCGGTCAGCGGAGGCGTCCTTCTCGGAACGGTAGTCCGCCGCCGGAAGACGTCGGAAGAAAACTAAGGATCTTCTCTGTGAGAAAAATACGAGGCACGCTCCGAAGAAGGAGCGTGCCTCGATCCGTTGAGCCCGTCCGGGAAAGGCGGTTTTTCTTTTTTTGGGGACTTCACAAATTATTAAGAAAAATTTTTCATTCAACCCCTTGCGGAAGGGGGCGCAATTGTGCTATAATTACAATGTTATAGTATGTATACCGCAATAGAAAAGATAACGTTAAATTGGAGGAACGCAAATGGGCAACCGAGTATCCTTGTCCGCCAACCAAAATTGGAAATTTTACCGCGGACACGCACCGGCGCAAAAAGTAGAAGAACAGAGCATTTCCGTATGGGAAACGGGATATGACGATTCGGCATGGGAAAAGATCGCTTTGCCCCATACCGTCCGTGCCGAAGCGCTGAACTGTTCGGGCGGGCGCAATTATCAGGGGGAAGCGTGGTACCGGCGCCGTTTTACGGTCCCTGCAGACCTTGCCGGCAGAACCCTCTGCTTTGAGTTGGAAGCCGCTATGCAGAGAGTGGACGCCTGGCTGGACGGAGAGCCGTTGGGATACCGGGAAGGCGGATTTTTGCCCATGGCGTTCGATCTGACGGGATTGGACGTAGAAAAGGAACACGTCCTCGTGCTCCGGGTCGATAATACTGATATGCTCGACGTTCCCCCGGGGAAACCCCAAACGGCGCTGGATTTCTGCTATTTCGGCGGGATCTACCGGGACGCGTGGCTTCACGCTCTTCCTTCGGTTCATTTTACCAGCGCGGTTCACGCAGGCAGGGTCGCATCGGGAGGACTTTTCGTTCATTACCGCAATCTTTCCGAGCAGAAGGTAGACGTTACCGTCGATGCGCATCTTGAGAATCAGTCGGCAGACAAGCAGACCCTTCGCGTAGAAATTCTGCTGGACGGAACGCCGGTCTACACCGGTTCTGAGACCGAGCTTGCAGGCGGCGGAGAATACGTTGAAAAAGCGCAGTTTACCATCGATCAACCGAAACTTTGGCACCCCTACCACCCCAATCTGTATACCCTCACCGCCCGGATCCTGCGCGGGAATGAGGTCGTCGACGAGATCTCCGAGCGGATCGGGGTGCGCGAAATGGAATTCCGCCCCGAAGGATTTTTCATCAACGGAGAACGGCTTTATCTGAACGGAGCCAACCGCCATCAGGAATATCCCTACGTGGGCTTTGCCATCACGGACGACGCGCAGTACCGTGACGTCCGCCTGCTCCGGGACGCAGGTATGGTTTGTATCCGTCTGGGGCATTATCCCCAGGATAAGGCGTTTATGGACGCCTGCGACGAATTGGGGGTTCTCTGCATTATTCCCACTCCCGGCTGGCAGATCCATCCGGAATCGGTGCGCTTTGATGAAGCTTCCTATGAAAATACCCGCCGGTTGATCCGCATGAACCGCAACCACCCCAGCGCCTGTTTATGGGAACCCATTCTCAACGAGACGGCCTATCCTGAATATTTTGCAAAAAAACAGCTTCAGATCGTCACCGAAGAAATGGGCGGAGATCCCGTTCTTGCCGCTTGTGACAGCCATTATTCTTATTCCGAACATTATCCCGTGAACTATTGCCGCACCCCCATGCCCAACCGTCCGAGATACATTCGGGAATACGGCGATATTTGTATCGAACAGTTCGGACCCATGCCTACCGTGCGCCGGGTCCGCAGAGGAAAGAACGTCAGTTTCTATCCGGGAGGCGAGGCGGCAATGGTCCGCTCATCCCAGGAACGCTTTGAGACCTACGTCTCCGCAAGATTGGACGAAAATCTTTCCGGTGCGGCGATGTGGGCAGGCATTGACCACAACCGGGGGTACGAGCCTTCCGAAGGCGCGGTAGGCATGCTCGATCTGCAGCGCCTGCCCAAATATCACTATTATCTTATGGAAGCACAGCAGCCCATGGACGTTGCCGGTGCGAAATGTTATATCGCAAACGATTGGGACGAAGATTCTCCCCGGGACGTTCACGTATACACCAATGCTCCTGCAGCACGGCTTTTGCTGAACGGAAGAGTGATCGGGGAAATAACGGCGGAGGAAAGCTGGAAAAACGCCCGTAAATACGATGCAAACCTGGAAGGTGCAGCCCTTCCCGACGGGATTCACCCGCCGATCGTTTTCCAGAACGTGCCTTGGGAAAAGGGCGTTCTTACGGCGGAAGCCGTTGACGGCGGCAACGTGGTTGCAACCTATCAGGTCTGCACCCCCGGAACTGCCAAGAAGATCCGCTTGCAAGCCCAATGGTTGGGGCGGAATACCTGGACCGCAGACGGCTCGGATCTGCTTCTGGTACACGCGTTTATTGAAGATGAAAACGGTGTCAACGTCAAAAAAGCGGAACCGATGGTCCGCTTCAGCACCGTCGGAGACGTTCAGATCGTCGGCGACGGGGAGTCTTGGGTCAAAGCAAATCCCATGCAGGCGGAAGCCGGAGCGGCAGCCGTTCTGCTCCGAGCCGGGCAGACCCCCGGAACGGTCACCTTGAAAGCGGAGAGCGAAGGATTGGAAACAGGCACGTTGGAACTGACGCTGCAGGAATCGACCCTTGCCTATCTGCCTTCTCCCCGATGCGAAGCTCCCGAAAGCAAGCCGGTCTACCAATGCGATGAGAAAGAGTTTTTCTCCATTCGGGAAGACGTAAGAAACGAATCCTGGTTCGGGCTTGACCGTGCAAGGGACAAAGAAGCCTTTGCATCTTCTACCAAAGAAGGCTTGAGTCCTTCCAATATCAACCACGCGCAGATCCGAGACCCCTGGGTCGCCGGAGATCGCACCGTTCCTCAATGGTGGATGGTTGATCTTGGAAAGGAAATGAAAGTGTCGGGTCTGATCGTCAAGTGGTATAACGACGGGCTTTGGTATGATTATTCCATCGAGACCTCGTCGGATCAGGAAACGTGGACTTTGGGCGCCGAAGGAAAAGCGTCGGGGCAGAGTACGCAGCCGATCCACTTGAACAATACGGTGATGGCGCGCTACGTGCGGGTCAACGTGCTGTCGGTGTCGGGAGGCGAGCCCGCCGGAATGTATAAGGTCGAGGTCTACGGCAGATAAAAGGTCCCGGCGGAATGGAAAGTTCCCTTTGCAATTGAAAAAATTCATCAGCGTAAAACGCACGGGTCCGCAAGGCGGGTCCGTGCGGAATTTTTCGGGCTCTGTCTGCGGAATTTCAGGCGGGGCGGAGTTTTTTCGTTGTTGTTGTCAAAAATATGACTATTTTAAGTGTTTTTTTTGATTTTTCTTCGATCGTATTGACAAATTTATTTTCATATGCTATAATAGCAGTACACTTGGGTAACGCTGTTACCCTAAAAAAAATTAGGAGGTAATCCCTATGAAAAAAATCTCTGCAATCGCCCGGATCGTTGCCTTTGCAATGGTTCTGTGTCTTTGCGCCGCATTCGTCCCTGCTATGACCTTTGCGGAAGAACTTGCGGTGGAACAAGCCATCACCATTCTCCCCTTGGAAGGAGATGCCGTTGAGCTGAACGCCACCACCACGTCCGTTTCCGTCGGCGGCGGTACTGCCACCTATGATCCCGCAGCCAAAAAAGTCACCCTGAACAACGTGGTCGGCTCCCGGATCGTCTTTGAAATGGGCGAGGGCGTAGACTTCACCGTTGAACTGGTGGGAAACAACGCTTTTGCTGACGAGCTTGCTTCTTACAACTTCTACATTCCCAGCGGAAGCGTGACCATCACCGGTTCCGGTTCCCTGACTGCAGGGGGCGAAAAGTACGCTTTCCGTGCCGATGCAGGCGACATTAATATTAAGAGCGGTATCCTGACCCTGTCCTGCACCGCGAAATTCGGAGAACCCATGTCCACGGGGGAAGGCGATATCAATATTTCCGGCGGTGCGATCTTCACCGAATCCGTCAACTACGGGATCCACTCCGGGAATGCGATCAATATCACGGGCGGTGCCATCAATATTAAAACGGAAAACGCTTCCGCTCTTTGTACCGCAAATGGAAACATCAATATTTCCGAAGCAGACCCCAACGTTCCTACCAATATTCATATGGAATTGACCTGTAACGCCCTTCAGGCAGACGGTGAAAGCGCTGCCATCAACATCACCGGCGGTAAAATTACCGGCAGCACCGTCAACACGGCTTTCATCAGAGTAACGAAGGATGCCGTAGCCATCAATATCGGACCCGATGCCATCATTGATTACACCGTTGGCGGCGGAAGCCCGATCCGTCCTTCCGACGGTTGCGTCTACACCCTTAACGATAACGGCGTTGTGTGGACCGGCGGGGATATTGAAGACACCGCTACCACCAGCCTTAAGACCGAAAAGCAAAGACCTGACTACGACTTCTCTCAG